>SOKM01000002.1 GCA_004375785.1 Candidatus Cloacimonadota bacterium
AGAGAGTATAAACAACATTGTCCAGGAAACATTGGGAGAGAGAGAAGCAAAGGTGCTGAGGATTAATCTACAAATAGGGAAATTATCCGCAGTCGTGCCTGACTCGTTGAAATTTTGTTTCCAATTTGTCGCCAAAGATACGCCTACTGAAAATGCGGAACTTAATATAGAAGAGATTTCAGTAACGTGTAAATGTACTGCGTGTGGGTCAGAATTTACTCTCGATTTTCCAGTATTCCTATGCCCTCACTGCGGTTCAGGAGAAGTAAAACTTTTATCAGGACGAGAACTTTTTATAAAATCAATAGAATTAGAGGAGGAGTGAATGGAGATAAATATACTCAAAAAGGTTCTATCAGCAAATGATGCGGTTGCTGAAACAACCAGAGAACTGTTTTCTGAGAATAAGGTGTTTGCTGTTAACCTGATGGGTTCACCGGGTTCAGGAAAGACAACGCTTATTGAAAAAACCATTGAGATAATGAAAGATAAATTCAGTGTAGGTGTAATCGAAGGAGATATCTTTTCAACATTGGATGCGGAGAGGATTTCTAAACTGAACATCCCAATTGCACAGATAAATACAGGTCCATTTGGAGGAGATTGCCACCTTGAAGCTGGATGGGTTAAAGAAGCAGCCCTTACTCTTGAGCTCAGTAAATTGGATCTTATCTTTATCGAAAATGTTGGCAATCTCGTATGCCCTGCTGAATTTGATACAGGTGCTGATAAGAATGTAGTTGTGTTGAGCCTGCCTGAGGGAGAAGATAAACCAATAAAATATCCTTTGATGTTTCGCACATCAGAGGTAATGCTGATAAACAAATTGGACCTTCTCAAAGTCTTAAAGGTGGATATAACTCACTTGCTGAAAAACGCTGAAAAAGTAAATCCTGCCCTTTCTATTTTCCAGGTCTCTGCAGCTACCGGCGATGGTTTTGATTTGTGGAACGAATGGTTGATAAAAGAGATGGGAAAGAAGAGAGACAAAAAAAGTCAAATATTCTTTAAAACATAGACATAATACATAGGCATAGAGGACTGGATTCTGATCATAACCCTTTCATTAAATTTCTCTTATGAAATCTATTTGATAAAAATATGAATATAATGCTAAATACAAATAACATTGTGAAATCAATAATTAGGGAGATATGGGATTCACCTTTAAAGCTAAAATTAAATATATCAACCAAATAAGTAATAGGCGAAAAGTAAGCCAATACTCTCGCACCTCCTTGCAGACTCTCTAAGGGTATAAAAATGCCGCTTATAAAAATCAGTGGGAAACGGATAAGGCTGGAAAACATCATAATATGGGAGGGTGAACGCACTGATGGAGATGCTAACAAAACACCCAGAGAAGAAAAACAAAAAGAAGCAAATAATATCCCGAAAAGCAAAAACAAAATGTTTATACTATAATTAAAAAATACCAGCCCAACTATTAATACAATCACATTTATGAAAATGCCAAAGATCATTCCCGCTGCAATATCTCCCAAAATTATTGTATTGATACTAACCGGGAAAGAGAGCAATCTTTCAAAAGTTCCTGCCTGTTTTTCCCAGGGAGTAATCAGGGGACCAATCGATGAGGCTGTAAAGAATAGGGACATTGCTAAGAGCCCGGGAAAGAAAAAATATAAATTTATCTCTCTTCCCAGATAAAAAGACAGGAACATAAATAGAGGAAACAAAAGCCCAAATATCATAACTGGAGCCTTCGTATAATAAATTCTAATATTCTTTTCTGTCGTAACCATTACTCCACGGAAAAATTGTGTATTTATATTTCTAATTCCCATAACTTTCACTCTCCGTGAACTTTACAAATGCATCTTCCAGACTTGCTCTACATATCTCCATAGAAACAATTGTTAAATCCTTGCCTTCAGCAAATTTGGTTAAATACTTCACAAGTTTGTCAGGGTTGTCTGTGTATAACTTCCATTTATCTCCCAATCTTTCTATCCTGTTCACCCCAGCGCTTTTTCCAATCAAAGTATCATCGATAGATTTGTCAAAAGATATCTCAACTGATTGAGTTGTCTCGAATGTCCTTCTCAATCTTTCAGGTCTGTCAATAACCACTATCTTCCCTTTGTTAATAATTGCTACTCTTTCGCATAATATATTTGCCTCTTCAATATTATGAGTGGTTAAAAAGATAGTTGTCCCTCTCTGATTCATTTCCTTGATGATATTTCTAATCAATCGTTGACTCTGGACATCTAAGCCTGGCGTTGGCTCATCCAGAAACAGAATCTCTGGATTATGGACAATAGCGCTCGCAATATTGACCCTCTGTTTCATACCTTTTGAAAAGGTTCTGACAAGATCATCTTTTCTATCATAGAGTCCAAATTGCTCTAAAAGACTGTTTGCTCTTTTCTCAAGTTCTCTCCCGGGTATTCCGTAGAATTTGCCTGCCAGGATGACGTTCTGTTTTGCGGTTAAGTCTACATAGATATTCCCCGTTTCTGGGATAACTCCCATTTTCATTTTCGCTTTGATTGGATTTCTCTTTATGTTAACTCCATCTATGAAAGCATTTCCTGAATCTGGAGTAAGCAGACCCGTAAGCACTCTGATTGTGGTTGTTTTTCCAGCACCATTCGGTCCAAGAAAACCAAATATTTCTCCCTTATTAACAGTAAAAGTAATCTGATTGACAGCAGTAACATTACCAAACCTCTTTGTTAAAAGATTGGCTTCAATGACATTATTGTGTTCTTTCTTCATCTAATGCGACTCCATTAATTTGATTTCAGCTAACTCGTTTATCTCTTTCTAACGAAAGCATAGTGACAGCAACCTTTCCTGCCTGCTGACTATTTTGATTTTTCTCTCTCTCGTTTTCTTAACAAATTGTAAATCAAAATAAAAGAGAAGTCAAGGAGAAAATTTTTGAAAGGAGTCAAAAACGAACAAACGAACACCTGCCCCCAATTAATACCCAGTGTTCGTTTTCGGGGGGAAGCCCACCACAAGCTTTTAGAATAACACCCCGGGTTATTCCCTTTGCTTCACTCACTTTCTTTCCTTTTGCCAGTTCAGTAACTATGCTGCCACACGTTATTGTTGTCCCGCACCCATCTGTCAAGAATCGACAGTTTGTAATCTTATTACCTTCAATTGCAAGAAAGATTTCCATAGTATCGCCGCAGGGACCGGTTATTCTTGCATAACCATCCGGATTTTCTAAGTTTCCAAAGTTCCGTGGATGCATCCAGTGGTCAACGACTATCTCGGAATAGTGCTTCCTCACATCTTCAAAAATCTCTTCCTGCAGTTTTTCTGCAAATGTATCAAAATCTGATTTCATGGATTATCGCTCAAATTTTTCTTTAAAATTTCATAACACTTTTCACGAATACTCCAAAGACCCAAACTGAGATTGCTTCGGTAAAAATTATAAGTGCGGAAGCAATCACACAGTCTCTAAAACCTGCGGCTACTGATTCTCTTGTACTATTCGATTGAGTTTAGCAAGAAGGTCATCAAGCTTTACTTTATATTTCTCTGCAGCTTCTTCAACGGTCCCCCAGAGTGGTTCACCACAAACCAGACAGGGTACTCCAAAATCCATAAATACCTTTACTGTATCGGGAAACTTATCGAGAATCTCTTCTATGGTGGTTTCTTTTGTAATCCTATCCATTGCACTTCTTGTGGGATGAGCTATCATGGTCACACTGGCTTGCGCCAGTGGTAAGTTCACCCTTCAAAAAATCATCTATCACTTTATCAATAGGACCCGCTGCCCCAATTACTGTCTCAATATTGTATTGAGAAAAAAAACCCTGTGCCCTCGGGCCCATCCCTCCAGCGATAATACAGTTTACACCCATTTCCGATAGGAATGCAGGAAGAAAACCTGGCTGGTGACCTGGATTCTGAATTTTCTCTTTTTTTATAACCTTTCCATCATCTATATCCACTATGGTATATTCAGGACATCTTCCAAAATGGGATGCAACATTCAATCCATCTGTTGATATGGCAATTCTCACATTTACCTCCTTCTTGTTTACTGGTTTTATAGAAACCCGAAATCGAGAAATTAGAAATTATGTCTTGTTACTTTCGAAGTATTGCTTACCTTCAAAATTCAAGATTTTTATTATATCGTTCCTTTTAAGAATGTCAAGATATTTAACTGTTTCATTGCCTTCTTGATGGCATTGGTCCATATACGTGCTTCATCTTATCAAATTCCAGATCTTTTTTATCTCTTCTGCTGCAGGACTTTCTGAATATTCCACTACAGGTACACCTTTAACAACTGATTCTGTTACCGCTTGCTCAAAAGGGATCTTTCCGATAACGGTAATACCTTCTTTTTTGCACCAGTCCTCTATCCTTGTTGAGTTTTCATAGTTTATATCATGCTTGTTTATTACACAAGCTGTCTTTATTCCAAAGTGTTTTGCAACGCTGTGTATCCTTTCCAAGTCATGCATACCAGAAAGGGTCGGTTCAGTTACGAGCAGTGCGATGTCCGCACCTGAAAGTGAAGCAATAACAGGGCAGCCAATCCCTGGCCGACCGTCAATAATTATGTAATCCATTTTTTTGTTCTCAGCAATCCGTTTTGCTGCCCCCCTTGTCACAGAGACGAGCTTTCCAGAATTTTCTTCAGCAATTCCAAGTTTGGCATGAACCATCGGTCCATATCTTGTTTCAGAAATATACCATTCACCCGATATATTCTCTTTCATACTAATTGTCTCTACAGGACAGACAAAGGAACAGACAGAGCAACCCTCGCAGGAAATAGGGTCAATAGTGAAGTCAGAAGAAATCGCATCAAACCTGCAAACCTTTATACATTCGCCACATCCTGAACAAAGCTCACTATCTATAACTGCTTTTTTGCCACCCACAAATTGATGGGTCTCATTTATTTCAGGATGGAGAAGAAGATGGAGGTCAGCTGCATCCACATCGCAGTCACACAACACCTTATTATTTGCAAGTGCTGCAAACGAGGCAGTGATAACTGTTTTTCCCGTTCCACCTTTACCGCTAATAACAACAATCTGTTTCATTACATTTTTTTTGCCCTGGAGTAGCAAGACTTGTCTTGCGCAGAGAAGCGCAGAGCGAGCTCTGCTACTCCATCATTCTTTCTTCTACCTACCATTCTTTCCTTGTGCTCTTGTGCCTTGTGCTCCTGTGCTCTTGTGTCATCAGATATTCCCATATCCTTTTGAATATATTCCTGTATTTATTACCTTCCTTTAACATAGATACGCCGTAGGAATAAAGCACTGCAATATTTCTATCATACGGTATCTCTGCAATCAGAGGTATCTCTTCTTCCCCGCAGTACTCTGTTACACCCATATCACCTGTTCCAGCACAATTCACAACAACACCAAATGGTATTTTCAATTTTCTAAGGGTTTCTACTGCAAGTTTAAGGTCGTTAAGTCCAAATGGAGTTGGTTCTGTAACAAGTATTGTAAAGTCACTACCTTTTACCGCTTCCACTACGGGACAGGATGTACCGGGAGGAACATCTATAATTGTTATGTCATTTGCATCATTGGTTTTTATAACCTCTTTTACAAATCTTATTAACGGGCTTGCCATTGGTTCACCAATATTCAGTTTTCCATGAAGAAACTTTATCCTTCCAGAGAAACCTTGTTCAAGAATACCAATTTCCCTCTCTTTTTCAACAATTGCATTCTGTGGACATAGAAGGCTGCATCCTCCACAACCATGACAGAGTTCGGGAAAAACGAGCACATTTTCCTTAACAACAATAATAGCATGATATGCACAAACCTCGCCACACTTTCCACAAAAGTTACATTTTGTAAAATCCACCTCAGGGATAGGAATACCAAAGGGGGTTCTTTTTATAATTTGAGGCTTAAGGAAGATATGCGCATTCGGTTCTTCCACATCACAATCAAGAAAATGTATTTTACCGTCATAGATTTCTTCAAGAAACAATGCAAGACTTGTTGCTACAGTAGTCTTACCTGTTCCTCCTTTTCCGCTTGCTACAGAAACAATCATCTTAAAATCTTTATCTCCTAAAAGAAAGTGAGAACACTAAATATGAGGCTTAATTTTTTCCTCTATAGCACTTTTTGGCAAAGCACCTACGATCTGCTCAACTATCTTTCCATTTTTAAACAGAGCAATGGTAGGAATACCCATAATATTGTATGTTTGCGCGACGGATGGCACCTCCTCAACATTCATCTTACAAACCTTCATCTTACCCGAATAGTCCTCTGCTAATTCTTCAACAACTGGCGATACCATTTGACATGGACCACACCAGGGTGCCCAGAAATCAACAAGCACGGGTATATCAGATTTCAAAACCTCATTATCGAATTCATCCTTACTTTTTATTTCCATTTATCTCATCCCTTCTTTTTTGATGTTTTCTTTAGAAGCCGCGATGTTTTAAGGTGTGAAAAGATTTCACGCAGGCTAAAGCCTGCGGCTACCATATGTCTAAATTTCCTTACCGTGATAAAATCTTTGGGTAATTTCATTTGATTTCAATAACTTTGCCAACCCCAATGCTTACGAAATCTTCAGCGTATTCTTCAGTAAATAAATTTTTTGCTGTTCCACCACTGCAATGGCAGGGACCTGCTTTTATAACCCCAAGGTCTCTAAATGCCTGAATAATTTCATTTATTCCTTTTGAAGAGTACGAAAGGAGATGAAAACCCCCAAAAACAAGATATATCTCCTCACCAAAGGATTCTCTTGCATTCCTGACAATCTCTAAAATTCCAGGATGAGCACATCCCGTGATAACCACAAGCCCCTTTTCTGTCTTAATAACGAGTGATTGTTCTTTTATTGTAATCCCCAGTTCCCCTGTAGAATAAATATCCTTACATATCTCTATCTTTTCACCCTCCTTCGCCAGGAAGCCTCGTGGCTTGCCACGGGGAGGAATGGCAATGGCTTCGGAGGATTCCGCTTTGATGCCCCACGGCTTGCCGCGGGGAGCTTCACTAACCTCAACCAAAGTTGCACCATCTGACTCAACTCTTTTCTTGAAATCTTCTGGAAATGAACCGGGACATAGACAGATACATTTGAGTTCCTGTTCAGAAAATCTCGTAATCCTCCCGTATGGTCACCATGAAAATGGGAAAGAAAAACAATCTCTATCTTTCTGGGGTCTATGCCGAGTTGTTCCATATTGGAGAGTAAGATTGCTCCATCAGTGCCTGTATCAAAAAGAATTGTTTTCTCTGTTCCTTTTATAAAACAGGAAAAACCCCAGTCTGGCTTGAGTCCTTCAACTAAGGAATCATTATCATAGACAATTGTAATAGAGATACTTTTATTTGCATCTGACATAATCTCTCTCTATCTGTTGTCCCTTCCGCACGTTCCTGTTTCTGAACAGGGTGGGGTATCACACCTTTCATCCCTCCCACAGCAAGTAGTCCCCTTTGTAGCGGAATCTCCCATTCTTATGGATGCTGGTACAGAGAGCAGTTTTACAAGTTTTTTAGAACCACAATGTGGACATTCAATAGATTCATCAGATTTTTGAAGGAAGAACTCTATTACCTTACCGCACTTTTTGCATTTGAAATCATAAACAGGCATTTTTACTCCCTTGTCATTTTGGCACCGCATTTAGGACATTCTATCTGATAACAAGGAGCACTTCTCTGATGAGGAATCTTATTTCCACAGGATGGGCATATGCAGTTACCTCCTATACCCATTCCTTTTCCTCCCATTCGACCCATTCCTCCACCTTTTCCCATTCCCCTTCCTGTTCCTGGACCTCCACCTTGTGGTCCTGTCCCATTACCTCTTGGCATAATAACCTCCTATTTGTTTTAAATACTTATCTGCTTAACTCCCAATATTACAAGAGCGTCATTGCGAGCATCTCTTCTTGCTTCACAAACGCGAAGCAATCTCATTTTCTCTTTTGACTCTTGTGGTGTTCACTTTATCCTTTAACCTTTTTCCTTTATCCTTACACGATTTTCTCTGTAGTTAGTATCTTATCAACAATTCTCATAAATGCCTTTGAAGCCTCTGATTTGGGATTTTCAAGAATAAACGGTTTACCAGTATCACTTGCAAGAACAATATCTGGGTCTATTGGAATTCTACCAAGAAATGGGACACCCATTTCTTGAGCAATTCTCTCTCCTCCACCTTCTTTGAAGAGGGCAATCTTCTTACCGCAATGGGGGCAGATGAGTCCGCTCATGTTCTCAATTATCCCAACAACATTCAGGTTCAATTTTTTTGCAAAGGTAACAGCCTTCCTCGAATCAAGGAGGGAAACCTCCTGTGGTGTTGTAACAATGATTGCACCTGTTGCAGGTATTAATTGTGCAACTGAAAGTGGTTCATCACCTGTTCCGGGTGGAGAATCAATAATAAGCCAGTCAAGTTTCCCCCAGTCTACATCACTAAGAAACTGCTGGATAACCTTCATCTTCAATGGACCGCGCCATATAACAGGCGAATCTGGACTTTCGAGAAGAAACGACATTGAGACAAGCCTCAGGTTCTTTGTAATGGGAACGGGCAGTATCTTTTTCTTACTCGTAGCAGCCATTCTTTTTCCTTCAACGCCTAACATCTTTGCAAGATTGGGTCCATGAATATCTACATCAATAAGCCCCACCTGTTTTTCCTTTTCTGATAGCGCCAGACCCAGATTAGCAGCAACAGTGCTTTTGCCAACGCCTCCCTTGCCGCTAAATACAAGAAGTCTCTGTTTTATTTTTGAGAGTGTCTCCTCGACATTCTTTTCCTGCTCTTCCTTCATATCTTATCCCTTCCTATTTAGAAGCGCTATTTCTTCTTTTCGAGCTCCTGGATTCTTTTGTTAATATCTTCTATCTGCTGATTCAGGAAACCTGCCTGCTGTTTTAGAAATTCCAATTCCTGTTTCTCATCCATTCCTTGAGGAGTCATTCTAGGTGGAGCTATTCCAGGTGTGGTTGTTCCGGGGTACCTTGTTCCATAACCCATTCCTGCAGACATTCCCCTCCCCATTCCTCCTCCCATACCCATACCCCTTCCCATCCCTCTACCCATTCCACCTCCCATACCAGCACCCATCCCAAAATGCGAACCAACATTTGGTGCCTGGGTAGGCTGTAGTTGACCGGACTTAAATCTTGAAACAGCTTCCTTCACTGTTCCAGCCACACCCGTAATGACCTTCACACTTGCTGCACTGAGCGTCTGAAAAGCATTGGGGCCGCAGCTCCCTGTAAGCACAATCTCAGCGCCCTTGCTTGCAACAAGTTGAGCAGACTGTATACCTGCACCACCCATAGCCTGGACATTGGGATTCTCAACAGCTTCAAACTCCTCTGTATCAGGGTCAATAATTATAAAATATGGGCATCTACCGAATCGAGGGTCTACCTGTGAGGTCAAATCTGCACCTGCGGAAGTAATTCCAATCTTCATTTTTTTGTCACCTCCATTTCTTTAATTCTCATTTTTATTCCGTCAAGTTCATCCTCTAACATCTCTGCCTGTCCTTTCAACATTTCCAATTCTTTTTCTGGAGTTAAAGGGGTTGCACCCCAGGGGTCGTATGGTGTTGGAAAACCGCTCATTGGAAAACCCCGTGCCGGTGTTGCAGGAACCTGCCCCTGCTGCCAGTAATAATTCATCTGCGGTGTTGGCCAGGTTCCATGTAGCAGATACTGAGCTGCAGGTCCTAATCCTGATGGGCTTCTTCCAACCCATCCCGGACTGTATCCAAGTCTCATCCACCCAGGTAACCCTGTTAGATAGTACATATTTCTATGTCCATATCCTCCCATTCTTCCCTCCTTTCTTTTAATGCAAATATTCAGTTACCCACATTGTAAAGTATGATTAACGACTTTATTCCACTTTGTCATTGCGAGTGTCTCTTCTTGCTCGGCTTATGCGAAGCAATCCCATACTTCCTTTCTGTCAATATGAAATTGCCACGCCTGCCTTCGGCAGGCTCGCAATGACGTGGTTTACTAAGTATTTACTGTATTTAATCCAGACATAAGGCTTTCTTTTGTCATTCATCGCTCATCTTCGCTTTTATATTACCTTTGCCCCGTCTCTCCGATTCACCGTTACTCCGTTTCTCAAAACTTCTGCCTACTATGTTATCTCCAACAGCGGAATCCTCTCCCTCTTCCACCACCCCTTCCGCCAAAGAAACCCATCCCATAATAGGGTCTCATCGGCGTAGGGTTTGGATAGGGATATCGACCCAATCCAAGTCCCATTCTTGGTACAGGATTAGTAAATCCGGGTCTAGAATAACCTGCGCAGTATCCTGCTGCTCGACCTGTCATAGGTCCCATTCCTCTCGGTCCCGTTCCATCTCCTCCTGGCATACTACTCACCTCCTTTCATTCACACTTAGATATATGCAATTTCCGTGCCAGCTTTTACTTTTTTTCTAACGCAATATAAATTAAGAACTTATCAATTTTGTAAGTTGTGTAAAAACCAAAAAGTGTTTCAAAGTTGAAACAATGATTTCAGTTTGAAACACACAAAGGTTTTAGTGCCATTCAAGAAAAAAACAACATTAACAGGGATTGAAAGAGAATTTAAGAGACAAGAAAACGCTAGAAATCAAATGGAAATTGTGTATTGGAATCTATTCATTAGTTAATGTATTCACTTCTGGATAGTATAGGAAATTATAGATTGACAGATTCACCAAGATATGCTGAAAATAAGGATAAAAAGAAGTGCAAAATTGACGGATTTAGGTTAATAAGTATATTCGTTATATGAAGTACTGAAAATGCTTATAAATAAAGAAGATGAGAGATACTGTTTTGTTCACTGCTAACTCCTTCAGATAATGCTTTTATATAAAATAAATCTTTGTGTCTTTGTGCCTTCGTGGCAAAATTTTTTTCTTGACATTTTGTAAAATTAATGTTATATTTAATTGAAAATGAAAATCAATATCAACAGGATGGTAAGATGGATTTAAAAGATTATCTCAAGAAGAAGGGGCTTAAGTTAACAAAACAGAGGGAAAAAATAATAACACATTTCCTGAACAAAGATAAGCATTTCAGTGCTGAAGAACTTTACAATGCGATGAAGAAAAGAATGCCTGGGGTCGGTTATGCAACTGTTTACAGGACTTTAAATTTACTCGTAAGAGCCGGACTTGCAACAAAGATATCCTTCGGTGAAAATATTACACGGTTTGAACCTCTTCACAGAAATGAACACCATGACCATATGGTATGTATTGGATGTGGTAAAATCGTTGAATTTAAACATCCCAAAATAGAGCGGTTACAGAAAGAAGTTGCCAGGAGATATAATTTCTATACACAATCACACGCATTAGAACTTTATGGCTACTGTAAAAAATGCAGAAAGAAAAATATTTCTAAGGAGAAAAAATGAAGGAGATGGATTTAACGCAGGTTGAAAGTAACACAAAAGGTATTGTTGCTAAAATTCTTGGTGGTCGCAGGATGATGAAGAAACTGGAAACGTTAGGTATAAGGATTGGATGTGAGCTCGAAAAGGTTTCCTCGCATATAATGCGAGGTCCTGTCGTAGTTAGGGTAGGAAATACAAGGGCAGCAATTGGATACGGAATGGCAAAGAAGATTATAATAGAGCAAGAAAAAAATGTCGAATGAGAACAGCACCCTGATTTATCAGGGTGAAAAAAATGATGAAAGAAGGTTAGGATGAGGAAGATACTTCTCATGGGAAATCCCAATGTTGGAAAAAGTGTTATTTTTTCAAGATTGACAGGAGTTCAGGTTATTGCATCCAATTACCCGGGAACGACTGTTGAGTACACTAAAGGCTATATGAGATTGGGCGATGAAAAGGTAGAGATAATCGATGTCCCAGGCACCTATACACTTGAGCCTACATCAAAAGCAGAAGAAGTTGCGGTTGGTATGTTGAAAGAAGGGGATATTGTCATAAATGTTATTGACGCAACCAACCTTGAAAGGAACCTGAACCTTACATTACAATTACTAAAGAGAAAAGTTCCTGTCATTGTTGCTTTAAATATTTATGATGAGGCTTGTCATACAGGCATAGACATAGATGTTGAGAAACTTGAGAAGATACTTGGAGTTCCCGTTATACCTACCTGTGCAATAACTGCTGAAGGAATTCATAAACTGGTTTCAAAAATCAAGGAAGCAAAAGAAGGTAGTTACGAATATGAAGACGAGGAAAGATGGCACGAAATTGGAAATATTGTAAAAAGTGTTCAGAAGATTACACACAGACATCACCGATTTGTTGAAAGACTTGGGGATGCAACCATAAGACCGGGAACAGGTCTACCCATTGCACTAATTCTTATGTTTGTTATCTTCTGGGTAATACGATTCATAGGGGAGAATCTGATTGCTTATGTTTTTGAGCCTATCTTTGAAAAACTGTGGGCTCCACTAATGATGAAACTCTCTCATATAATGGGTTCTGGTGGTTTCCTCCACGATATTCTTATTGGTAGACTCATAGACGGCAAAATAGAATTTATGGAATCATTTGGTCTCTTAACAACAGGTTTATTCGTCCCCTTTGCTGCTGTCCTCCCTTATATTTTTGCCTTCTATCTGGTCTTAAGTTTTCTTGAAGATTCCGGGTATCTTCCACGTTTAGGTGTGCTTGTGGATAATGTAATGCATAGATTGGGACTTCATGGACTTTCAATTGTCCCGATGATGCTCGGACTTGGTTGTAATGTTCCGGGCGCCATGGCTACAAGGATACTTGAAACAAGAAGGGAAAGATTTATAGGGATGACCTTAATGGCTATTGCAGTTCCCTGTATGGCTCAACTTGCAATGATTATAGGCCTTGTCGGACAATCTGGGGTCACTGGCCTTGCTCTTGTTTTCGGGACGCTTTTTATAGTGTGGGTTCTGCTTGGTATAATAATGAACCTTTTACTTAAAGGGGAGAGCCCTGAGATTTTTACAGAGATTCCTGCATATAGAATTCCCTATTTTGGTGCACTTCTCAAGAAATTGTGGATGAGAATTAAAGGATTCATCAAAGAGGCGGTCCCCTTTGTCTGTCTTGGAGTCCTAATAGTAAACATCCTCTATTCTCTTCATGTAGTTGATTTTATTGCAAACTTTACTGCGCCAATAATAACAAAGGTTTTTGGTCTTCCTTCTGAAGCAGTTGCAGCACTTATTGTGGGGTTTTTAAGAAAGGATGTTGCAATCGGTATGCTTGTCCCTCTCAATCTGACCTTAAAGCAGCTTGTGATTGCAAGCGTTATTCTTGCGATGTACTTTCCCTGTGTTGCTACTTTTGCAGTAATGGTAAGGGAGTTAGGAATAAAGGATATGTTAAAATCTGTACTAATAATGATTTTATCGACTGTTATCGTTGGCGTCATCCTCAACCTACTTTTGAGATAAGAAGTATGAATGAAAGAATAGAGAAAAAGCCTAAACCAAATAACCCCAATTCCCAATTGGAAGGTTATGAGGATTTCCTTGAAGAGTTTTCCGATGGTGTAGTTGCAATTGATAAAAATCTGCGGATCATTAGTTTTTCAACAGGTGCTGAAAGAATTACAGGATATAGCGCAAACGATGTTACAGGACTTACCTGCAAGGAGGTTTTTAAATCAGACGTCTGCGAGAAGGGGTGTATAGTAAAAATGGTATTAAAAACAGGAAAACCTGTATCAAACCTTCGAGAGGATATAAAAAACGCAAATAATGAAACCATTCCTGTTTCTATGAATGCATCACCTCTACTAAATATTCATGGCAAGATAGTTGGTGTTGTCCTGAGTTTCAGAAATGTTCTTGAGGTTTATAAACTTACTACCGAACTTTTCAAAGAGTCCACAATGCTTCAATCAATCATGAATTCCATTGCAGATGGTGTGTTTACAGTAGATACCAATTGGCTTATTACAAGTTTTAACCCTTCTGCTGAAAGAATTACGGGATATAAAAAGGAAGAAGTTATTGGAAAACCCTGTCGTATTGCATTCAGAAGTGAATATTGTGGTAGAGATTGTGCTCTAATGAAGACAGTTAGGAGAGGAGAAACTATCACAAATTTTGAAATGGATATTCTCAATGCAAAAGATGAAAAGGTTCCTGTAAGTGTGAGTACTTCCTTACTAATAAACGAAAAAGGAGATATTATCGGTGGTGTAGAAACATTCAGGGACCTTACAGTTATAAAACAATTAACAAGAGAATTAAAGGGAAGGTACAGTTTTGGAAACATTGTTGGTAAAAGTCCAGGGATGCAGAAGATATACAATTTGATTGAGTCCGTTAGCAGCACCAATTCAACGGTTCTTATACTTGGTGAGACAGGCACAGGAAAGGATTTAGTTGCAAGGGCAATCCACTATAATTCACCAAGAAGGGACAAACCTTTCATAAAAGTCTCCTGTGCAGCACTGCCAGAGTCATTATTAGAAAGTGAACTTTTTGGTCATAGAAAAGGAGCATTTACTGGTGCTCTCAGGGATAAACCGGGAAGGTTCAAACTCGCAGATGGTGGAACAATCTTCCTTGATGAGATAGGAGAGATTCCAGTTTCAGTTCAGGTTAAACTATTAAGGGTTCTTGAGGAGCAGGAATTTGAACCTCTCGGTGGAACAGAACCAATAAAGGTTAATGTAAGGATTATTGCTGCAACGAACAGAGATTTAAAAGAAGCAATGAAAGAAGGAAAATTTAGAGAGGACCTCTTTTACAGATTGAATGTAATTCCCATCTCTCTCCCCCCGTTAAGTGAAAGAAAGGATGATATACCACTTCTCGTCGAGGGTTTTATCAAGAAATTCAACAAAGAGACTGGCAGAAATATCGTTTCCGTCTCAAGGAAGGCTCTGGAACTACTGCTCGATAATAAGTGGACTGGCAATGTGAGGCAACTTGAGAATGTTATTGAATATGCATTTGTTCATTGTGATGGTAAAACAATCCAGGTTCAGCATCTACCGGAAGAAATCAAGTTTAAGAAAGAGAAGGATGGAATCATAGATGCTGATACCCCCCTTGAAGAGATAGAAAAACGGGTGATAATAAGTGCTCTGAAAAGAAATAATTTTGTTCAAGGAAAGGCTGCCCGCTCACTCCGTATCTCCCGAACTACTTTGTGGAGAAGGATGAAAAAATACGGGTTAAGCCCTAAAATCTGAAAATAACGGTTAATTTTTTAGTTGACTATACTAATTATTTAGTTTAATATAATTTAAGAATGAATAGCAAAAAAATTGATGAATAAAATTGCAAAATCATGATGCTATAAATTAAGCGATTTTGAAGTCAAAGAACTAATAAATAAAAAAGAAATTTGTTTATACAATTGAACGCCTGCCCCCAATCGATCGAACCAGATATTTCGACTGAGAAGATATAATGGTAAAAGCCATCAACATACAAATATAATAGAAAAAGAGTCTTTCTACGATTTTCATATTCATATGGCAACACAAAGATATCAGGAAGCAGGTTTAAAAGAGGACGGATATGCGCAAATAACAGATACTTTTTCTGATATTTACACTGCAATTGATTGTTTTATTAAAGATTGTAATCTTGTTTTAGCTGACAGCAATCAACCAAAATTGTTTTGAAAGGAGGTGGTTCATGGACATTGCTACGATTGAGAAGGATTTCAGAGAAAAGGTTTGTGATAAGATAAAAATTGTTCCCGAAGGAAAAGAGCGATTTAGAATATTCACCCCCTTTATGTTTGAAGATGGAGATCATTTAGTTTCAATATTAAAAAAATTAGACAGAGGATGGTTTATCTCAGACGAAGGACATACTTATATGCATTTAAGTTATGACCTTGATATAAAGGATTTAGAAAGAGGGACAAGACAAAAAATCATTGAATCTGCTGTATCGATGTTAAATATTGAAGATAAAGATGGTGAGTTGATTACAACTATAGAAAATGGAGCCTGTGGAGATGCACTTTATAGTTTTATTCAGGGAGTATTGAAAATAACTGATGTATCCTATCTTTCACGGGAAAGGGTTATATCTACCTTTATGGAGGATTTCAAAACCTTTATCTCTGAGAAGGTTCCCGAAAATAGAAGAATTTTCAATTATTTTGATAAAAAATACGATCCTGAAGCAAAGTATTCTGTTGATTGTATAGTGAATGGAAGTAAGCCTCCCCTCTTTATTTTAGCTATACCCAACGATGACAAATGTCGTGACACAACAATAAGTTTATTACAATTTGAGAAATGGAATATATCATTCCATTCAATAGCTATTTTTGAAGAGCAGGAAACAATCAACAGAAAAGTTTTAGTAAGATTTAGTGATGTTTGCGAAAAACAATTTTCAAGCCTCTATTACAATAAAGATAGAATAGAAAAATACTTGAGTAACCGAATAGAAAGATATGGAACTTAAGGAATAAACTAAGCAATCTCAAAATTGAACAAACGAGCATTGACAGACTTGCTTCTATACAAAACAATGAAGGAATTGGGTGGGAAGGCGGTAGTGCAGGTGGAGATTTCAAGATTGGCAGGTTTACCCCGTTAGAAAATCTCTGTTTCTAATGGGGTTTATTTCTACTCAAGACAATAAAGGAGTCGAGGGGAATGGTGGAAGGGTGTGGAAAGACTTCAACATTGACAGGCTTGCTTCTATACAAAACAATGAAGAAATTGGGCAGAAGGATGGCCGTACAGGAAGAAATTTCAACATTGACAGGTTTGCTTCTATACAAAACAATGAAGAAATTGGGCAGAAGGATGGCCGTACAGGTAGAAATTTCAGCATTGATCGGTTTAGTTCTATTCGGGACAATGAAGGAGCGGGAGGTGATCGGTTGTGTGAAGAAGCTTCAACGCCTGCCCCCAATCCTCAATCCCATATTGAGACCAGGTAACTCTTTAACAGGGTCATCCGAATATAGGTAGATACGAAGGATTGCTTCCAGCGCAGAAATGGTAAATTTGTCTATTCTCAGAGCACGCAAAAGAGGATTGTTCTTCAACATAACAAGAAGTTCCTTCTTGCCGAGAATAATACCTGTAGTGTTAATGACTTTTCTTATGTTTAGATTTTCTTTTGTAAGAGTTATTTCTAAATCATTTATAAAACACTTAAAGGAAAATCTCTTCTCTGGTTTCTCTCAATAATTTGTTGCAGTAAACCTTCACAAATTTTCGTGAAAACTTCTTAAGGTAGAGGTTTATTTCCTTTCTGGAAAGAATCTTATCTACAGAAGGAATTTTCCTCAATTCTTCCTGAACCACATCTTTCATAAAAATAGTACTATGATAAAAACAGTGAAGTGTCAAATAAAAAAATACCCCTGCACTCTTATTGAGCTTTAATGTATAAAAATAGATGCTATGAAAGTGCGGGTTGGATGTTATGTCCTCGAAGTAAAACTTTTCAAAAAAATACAGCCTCCAGAGAGGCTGTATTTTTAGGTGAAGTGTCGCAGTTGTTAGAATGTAAATTTTGTTCCGCCAAGGATTTGAGTACCATTTAATTTCCAGGCCTCGTATTGGCTTCTATAAATTTCCATGAGCCCCATCGAATATCGCACATTTACAAAAAGAGCGACTTTGGGAGCAAATGCAAACTCAGCTCCACCACCTAAATCGAGTGCAAGATCAACACCCCTGTATAAATCTTTGATGTTTATAGATGTCGATTGACCCCCAACCTTCACTTCCTGAACAGCAGTAATGAGAAGACCAAGATTGGGTCCAGCGAACATATACATTTTGAACATGGGCTGTCCAACCTTAGCTTTAAACAGAAAAGCCATTTCAAAATAATCAAGCTTAAAGGTACTTGTAACAGGAAACACTGATTCGACTTCCCAAACGGCTCCTTTCTGCACATAAAGAAGATCGTACTGAATGGAAAAAAACTTCACGACTTCTACTTCGACAAAACCACCGGCCATCATTCCCGTACGTTTAGAAAAGTCATATTCATATGAAAGGGTTAAGTATTCAACAGAAATATTGGCAAGGTTTACACCTCCTTGAAAACCAAGACCGATTGGAATTCTTGCAAAGACCCATGCTGAATGAAAGAGAAAGGATAAGAACAAGAATAAGGGAAGATACCTCATCATAGTGTTTGCTAACAAAACTTTTTTAAGCTTTGCTATCATACAACACCTCCTTTTATAAATGTTTAATGTTAGCAAAAAACAGACATTCTTAAATATAAAACTTGTTATGTTTCATGGAAATTGGACACATTTGTGATTTTTTTAATAGACACTTTTCAGGTTGTATCATTCCATTTTCTCCCCAAATTATACCACTTCCTCCGCTCCAATGTCAAGCGTTTTTTCTCTGCTCTCCCCTGTAATATCTCCTCCTTTTTACCCACATACACATCGCCTTGAACCCTAAGTATCTTGACTTTATGCCATCTTTCTGATATTATTTCAATCTCTGTAGCGTTGGGGCCTGCCATGAACCGTATGGTTCATGGCTTGTCCCTCCACATTGTCAGGCTTTCATCTATTCAAGACAATGAACAAGTTAGAGGGAAAGGGGAAGAATGGGGAAAACTTGAACATTGGTAAACCGAGATTGCTTTCCTTCGGATGGCTCAGGGCAGGCTCCGCGGAGTTTACCCTGAACCATACGGTGCAGGGTTTATCCTGAGCCTGTCGAAGGGCTCCTCGCAACGAAAGGGAAGGTTTGTTCGTAAGTAAGAGCAACCTCCTGGTTGCGACCTTCTTTCTGACACTTCGTTGATATTCTGTGTCATTCTTAAGATGCCTTACCTGTTGTGTGTAACCGTACTTCATTTTCTGGAAAGGTGGTGAACTTTTTAATTGACTAAATAGATTTTAAAGTTTACTATCGGCTTATTGTTAACACAAAGGGATGTATATCCGAAGCACTTCGGATATAACGTCAAAATGAATCGAAAAACGAAGTTCGGATATGTTACGTCATCTGAAATTCGGCTCGTAACGGAAGGGAAGTGCAAGGTACAATGCAAATTCTAATTGGAAGTTTAGTGCTGAGTGTAATCCACGCATCTATTCCCAACCATTGGATTCCTTTAGTTGCAATCGGTAAAGCTGAAAATTGGTCGCGTAATGAAACTTTGTGGATAACAGCCATCACTGGAAGTGCTCATACAATCAGTTCTATCTTAGTTGGTATTATCGTCGGCTTAGTTGGTTACAAACTTTCTTCCGCTCACGAATTTGTTACAAGAGTTGTTGCCCCTTTAATTTTAGTTATTCTGGGACTCGTTTACTTGTTTGTGGACTTAAAGAGTCCCCATCACCACCAGAATCCTATGGAGATTTGCTCAATTTCCCAAAAATCGAAACTTAGTATCATAATTTCTTTATGCATTGCAATGTTTTTCTCGCCATGCATTGAAATTGAGGCATATTATTTTACAGCAGGGACTTTTGGTTGGAGCGGCATTACTATTGTTTCTATTGTTTATCTTATTGTGACTATACTTGGTATGCTCTTGTTAGTAGATTTAGGTCTCAAAGGAGTCGAAAGGATAAAATGGCATTTCTTAGAGCATCATGAAAAGGGTGTAACTGGGGTGGTGTTAATTGTTTTGGGAATAATTACTTATTTCATAAAGATATGAGCCAAACTAACTTAAGCCCTATTTCTTCCACTATAAGCCTGATATCACAAGATACTTATTCTTCTGTATCCAGAAGTTAGATTTATCTGCTAATCAGTTTCATCGCTTGTCGCTCTACTTTTACTATTCTCTCCTCACCATTCACTCTTTCTTCATCACTCCTTTTAACTATTCGTTTAAGGACTAGCTCTGGTCCTATCACCTGGCTAAGTATGTGCTGAAAGGTAAATACTACATAGACCCCGTCATTGCGAGCCTGCTCAAGCAAAGTGAACATTCTCTGTAGCGTTGGGGCTTGTCCCCAACATTGGTAAAACGAGATTGCTTCGAAAGTGAATATGAAAGTATTCTCCAAATTACAATCTACAACAGAGTTAGCAGTGCATCAGATCTGGAGTCTTCTTTCCCAATCCTTCCTAAATGTGTAACGGGTGTGAGTATGGAGAGCCTTGCAGGGAGTGGAAGGGGTAGGTCTTTTTAATTGAGGGAGAGTTTGTGTAAAGTAAACTTCCCGAATCCACTTGACATTTCGGATAATTAGTATAAAAGTGGGGTCGAGTTAGAATCTGGAATATAGAAATAACTACTATTGCAATCTTTTCATCATAAATTGTAATTTCTCCTCATCAAACTGTATATAAGAGATAAACCCATTGTATTTTGTTTACCCATTTTGGCATAGAGAGCTTGATTGAAAAACCTTTCTTTGTATTCAAGGAGTCTTTGTAAAATCTCTCTCGACCCTTGCAGTCCAACCCCGTATTTTTTTTCGTATTACCTATGATTCTCTGTCTTTGTTTTAAGAAATTTTTCTTCAAACAAAATTTTGAGATAATCTTCAGAAATAATCTTCGAGAAAATCTTTGATAATATAGAAGCTCTAAATAGTTGAGAGTGCAATGTAATATTACCAGTTTCTGGTATAGTTTTTATACTTCCTCTCTTTTTAAGTTCTGGTAAGTATCGATAAATATTACTTATATTACAATATTTTTGAATATCTTTTTTACTTAATGGTTCACCTGCAACTGCAAGAACATCCAATATAGCTTCTCTTCCACCAGGTTTACCATTAAACTGATAGAATGCTGCAAAATCCTTTCTCTGTAATTCAATTGCAGTTTTTACAATTGCTTGATTCCAATCATAATCATTAATATAATCATCTTTGTCTTCTTCCAAAATGCTATGACCAATTAATTGTATTGAATGAGGATAACCTCCAGTAACAGAAATATATTTTTTTAGCGAGTTTTCATCCCATTTTACTTCTGCTTCCTTAAAACCCTTTACAAATACCTCTTCTGCTTCAGCCATTGGCATAACTTCCAATTTGATTGAATCAACGTATCTTCTTGCTGATGGATCACCATCAAAAAATTTATTCAGTGTTGTATCATAACCAATCAATAGAAAAGAGATAAAACCAAGTTCTTTAACATCTAAAGTTGTTATTATTCCTCTAAATAATTGGGCACATCTATCTATATCTTTAATATTACCCATTTCATCTAAGTATTTGAAAAATAACATCTCGAATCTGTTTTTTATTCAATCCCGTGGTTTCTTTAAAAGCTTCTTATTAAATGCTCCTTTTAGAAACTATTCTTCTATCTTTTCTCAATGTTTTTTGGTCCAAAATAACGCCTTTTACAATCGTTTACCTTATAAAATTGATTTTGGATCCTTCTGGAAATTCACATATTACCTATATTCCTACAAACCCCTCAACCAAGCCAAATCCTCCCTAAAATTTCCTTCCCATAAATCTCTTAAACAAGCCAAAAACCATAAAAATTTGATTTATCCACAGTTTAGCCCTTGATAGGATTTTCCTTTTATAATAAACTGAAATCAGAATGAAATCGTATGGGCACTTTATAACCTATCGATTTGAGTCCCTATCTTGTATTCTGCCGTTCCGAGAAAGTTGAAGGATTTTTTTTGACCTTTGCTGAAACAAGACAATACCTTCTATTTTCATTTTATGGAAATAGCCCCCGATACCGATACACATCAGCAATCCTTTCAATGGCAGCAATGTAAGCAGCGGTTCTTAATGAAACATCTTCCTTATGTGCCTTCTTCCAGACCTTCTCAAAGGTACGAACAAGTCTCTTCTCCAGCCTCTGGTTAATCTCTTCTTCCTCCCAGTATAAACCACTGAGTGCCTGCACCCATT
>SOKM01000270.1 GCA_004375785.1 Candidatus Cloacimonadota bacterium
CATTCGACTATTAACCACAGCCAGCTTAACCATAGCCTCAAACTTTTCTGAAATAATACTTTCTATTGAATAGACTTTGAATTTCGGAGGTTTCTCCTCTAACAGAGTGGGAAAATCCATTAGTTTGGCTTCAGGAATTATTATATCTCCAAAACCAATGTCCATCTGTAATCTTTTTCTTGCCTGACCCAATGTTGCATCTACCTTGAGTCGTATTCCTTCATAATCAGCGTCTTCTTTTATCCGTTCAGAAGTTACAGATGAAGTATTAAATCTAACTCCATCATCACAAGATATCTCTACAATTTCTCTAAGAATATTTTCAAGTTCAACAGGGTCATTTTTCACCTGTTCAGCAAGAAAATCAATGTCTTTGGTCGGACGAGACTTTGGCATCTTTAAACAAATTAAGAGAAGCCCTCCTTTTAGCACTAAATGGTCAGAAAATTCAGAGATTGATAGGCGGTAAAGGAACCTTTCTTGAAAATATCGTAATAAAAGAGCATCAAAATCTACACCCTCAGCTCTTGCAATATTCATAAGCCTTGCCCTTATTGAAGCTGGTTTATTTCTAATTTCTCTTTTCATCCCTGTTTTGTTCCTAAATCAGAGCATTAATCCAGGTCTCAAGAAATCTCTTAACCCTACAAATTTCAGCATATTCAAGCACTTTCTCCAGATTGCGATCCCTGCGCTTAAGATACTCAGAAAGACCTTCCTTAGCCACATCAAGCCCCAGTTTATTACGGTATCGAAAAGAGTCACATATAGTTTTTTCTGGACAGTAAATACGAACCCTATGACCTTTGATCTTTATCTCATCAATACCTGCCTCAAATTGTTTTGTGGAAAAATAATAAAACTCAACAGGTGGATATTTAATTTTGGGTCGCCAGGACTTGTGGTGAATTGCCATGGAGATAATTGACGGATTAAAAGTAGTCAGTTCATAATAAGAAAGAGCTGAAAGTAGGCAAATAACTCCTTCTGGAACAGCACAGGCAAGATCAATAAAACTCTGGTTAGAGATAAGTGGAGTATTAGCCAGTCTGTAAAGTCCATTTTTTACTTTGATAACTATTCCTTTATCCAGAATGCTTTTTATATCACGGGAATGAAAACCTTGTGTCAGAATATCTTTAGACCTGGCGTATCCCTTGTGACTTTTGAATATCTTGATAATTCTTTCATATTTTTTATTCATCATAACTTTCCCGGTTTTTTTCATAGGCATATTATAACATATGCCGAGGTTTTTGTCCAGTGGTTTTTGGATTTTTATTGATGGGTCAACCCATAAAGTTTATAAACCATCTGGTCAATCTGGTGTTCATATTGTTTTTAAGTTCATCTCTGCAAATGCGACACACAGCCATCACATCTCCTCCATCATTTTCTCAATATTATCAAACCAGTAAGGTTTATATTTCTCAGGGGCTTTTGCAGCATCTAAAGTTCTCAAAAGTAATCTTACCTTCACTCTAAAACCATTATGGTTGAATATCTTTCCTTTTCCATTCTCGATAAATAACTCCTCATAACCATCAACCTTTCGCATTGCCGAAGTATGCTCAGTCCCTTTAGGGTCTACAAAAAGAACGGTATAATTATCTCCTCTTTTCAACCAGAACATAAAATCCGGATAGAAATTGCTGTAACTATTCGCTCTCG
>SOKM01000254.1 GCA_004375785.1 Candidatus Cloacimonadota bacterium
TCAAATATTCTAATTTTAAACAACCAATGGGAAGAAGGGGGTTTGCTGAGGCTCCTGCACAGGCAATTCAAGGAATGAAAAAAACGAAAACCCTGAGCTACAATCGCTTTGGTTATGTTCATTTCCCATATTTGAGCCTTTTCAATTTCTTTAAGTTTTCTGAATCATTGTTTCAAAGGATGTATGCGTGGTCTACCTCGCCTTCCCCCGCCCTTCAAAGCTTTACTTTGGTCTACAAATTCATGGAATTTCTTCTTCTCTTCTTCTGTCCACTTATGCCTTTTATCTGACCCTCTAACTTTCAAGATAAATCTTGCAGCGTTTTCCAGATTCTTTAAATCTTGTTTCTTCACTCTTATGTATGGTTTATGATTTCAATCATTTCTATTACATCGCTTGCGTTGTAAATCCTAAGAGCGTGTAAGCTTTCTTGCGTGTATATTCTACCTTTCCTACATAAGAACCGATTCTTTAAGAACACGTATGTCTTTATTTGCAATAACAAGATCAACCCCGTAGTTAGAGTAGATTCTCTTTCCCTTCTTTGTCATTTTCTTACATTGGCTATGAATTACTGCTGCACACCCCTCTCCATCAAAAAGTCCCGCTAAATATGCTCGTTCGACATCCTTCAATCCTGAACCCGCTCCACTATATCGTTATTCTCATCTTCAATAATTTAAGCATAAATTGAATTTTATTGCGCTAAAACCCTAGTTTTCGAAATAATAGGTAAACCCACATAAACACAATGGGTAATAGGTTTTCAAAAAGATGTTAACTTTAAAAAATGTGTAGGTAAATGTAGCATAAGTATGAGTATGGCACCTTTCAGTAGGATACGTTCAAGTGTCATGTGTTATATGTACTCTTTAGTATGCAAGAAAAGTATTTGGCCTTCACCGGAAGGCCTAATGCTGGCAAGAGTAGTATCATCAAAGAAGTCGTAGGCTTGAATATAGCAACTGGTAAGCGCCCCGGAACTACACGACGGATTTCAAAGTATCCTTTGAGCGGCGATTTGGTTCTTGTAGATATGCCGGGATTTGGTAAAATGATGGGATCTTCTAAACGTTTGGAGAATAAGATCAATGACCAGATCATCGAGTTCTTGGAATCCAACGCCCAAAACATAGTTCTAGCTGTCTCTGTTTTAGACAGATCCACGTTCTTGGAGGTAACCTGGCGTTTGGAGAAGAAAGGGTTCATCTCGGTGGACGTAGAGATAGTGAAGTTTTTGGCGGATATTTTAGGTGAGTTTCCCTAGTTGTGGCCAACAAAATCGATAAGATAAATAGAGAGGCGCTTAAGCTTAACCTTAGAGAGTTTACCTATCAGATAAGCAACGGTCACCCATTTGCTGTTAGAGACCACGTGTTCCCGGTGAGCTCAAAGACAGGAGAATGATTAGGAGTTTTGAAGAGCGCCATCCACATAAGGTTGGTGGCGAAAGGTTATAAAACACCATTTAAAGTCCAGCTTTAATCAAAGCGCATATTGGAGGCACTTATTCATGCAAAATCGCTTTTTCATTAACTTTTTAGAGGGAGGTCACTTAGATATTATGGTGGTGCCGGAGATGGCGAATCTATGGCTTTTTCGTTTTTGCGTGCGCGCATTTTTCGATAACACTCAATTGTCCACCTCTGCCGACCCTTAACTGG
>SOKM01000030.1 GCA_004375785.1 Candidatus Cloacimonadota bacterium
TGCCATCAAACAGGACCAACAGTGGCTTTTTCATAGTCTAATTATAGCAGAGTGGAGGCCATGGCAGAAGGCGAGCGAAATTCGCAGTTAGGTGAGGATTACAACTTCAAACTTATGCGCTCCTATTTAGTCAACGACAGAGAAAGTTCTTTAGCGTTCTCGTAGGACATAATATCGCGGTCTTTACATTTCAGGTACGCAGTTTCTTGGTGTGATTTTTCTTTAATTGCCGTGGAAGTATAGTTACGGAATGTGTCAGCGATGAAATCCATTACTTGGATTTCTTTTTCAGTAAATAGGCTCTTGTCAGGTTCGACTAATGCGGTAAATTCTTCTCCTTGTTGTGTCCCATCTTTAGTTTGAAACGGGATTTCGCTCTTATCTAATAATTTCTCATCCTGCATAATATCGATGATAAAGTAATACCTATTTGGAACTGGCCCGTATTGGAAACGGACATATTGCGTTCCAGTGATTGATACGGAGGTCTCTTTGAAGTGAAGAAAATCACAGTACCATAACAGTTTATTAAGTTTAACTGACAACACACCATCTAGACGCTTTAACAAATAGAGAATCATATTCTTCAACTTTTCTAAATCATACTCCTTGAAACCTGATGTCAAATCCACGTGTTGATGGGATACCAAACGTTCAAAACAAACCTGAAAGCTTTGCTCAATATCCTCTTGCAGGAAGTCAGCAATTCTTTTCTCAAGCCTTGTCGCCGTGTAAGGTGGCAGCTTATTCCGTTTAGCTTCAAAAAATTTTTGCATGTTTTCTGAGTTTTCTATTAGGCGTAGTGTGCTATCATGCACATTGTCTTGGATGGCTCCGCTCTCATATCGATGAACAGTTATCTCTCCCCAACCAAGCAATCGAGATAATGACCTTTGACTTAATCCATATTTCTCCCTAATTGTGCGGATTTCATCAGGTGATAAGAGGTTGTGCTTTTCTCGGTAGTGGTCATAGGCTATTTCAAGGTTTCGTGAATCCCGTTCCTCGTCAAAGATTTTCTCTCCACATTTTTGGCATATGACGACCTCCGCTTCTATCTCGATGGGCTCTCCCCTAACATTATAAACTTCCTTTTCTACCCCTAATGTTGCCTCCGTATATTCTTCACAATTAGGGCAAAGAACCATACTCATTTTCCTCCTCCTTTATATGGGTATTGCAAAGGTTTCTCGGCTACGTGGAAGGATTGACATTTTGCCATCTTGTGTTGCAATACCACTTTTAACCTAATAAATATCTCTTTTCCGGCTATCCTTTTACCAAATTCCCATAATTCGCCCCCTTTAGACGTATCTGGTACTGGCCCCCTGCAATAATGTTCAAATGTTAGCCCTAATATTTCCTGCTTTGCTTGTTTGAGCGTGATACCAAGACGGGCTATTGAATCCAAGCTTTTATCTCTTTTAACAAATTTGAAGTTATTTTGGGTAAACTCCTTGAAAAGCATTAGAAAAAGTATTACTTGCCATGGTTGTGCATGGTGCATAACTTCTCCTAAAGGATATGATATGTTATCACATGATAAAAGTCAAGAGGTAAATGACGTCTAACAATACCATTCTTAAATCAAAGGACAGGAAGATGACTAACCTTCCTCAGACTGCTGGTTAGCCTTTTCTGCTTCTT
>SOKM01000269.1 GCA_004375785.1 Candidatus Cloacimonadota bacterium
AATCTTTGTGTCTTTGTGCCTTCGTGGCAAAATTTTCTTGACTTTACTGAATAAATATGTTAAGTGGCAGAACTATGAAAAGAGATAAGGAGAAGAACATTAACTTAAAACATTTTTCTTCACAGTTTAAATTTAGTGACATTGTTGGCCTTACAAGAAAGATAAAAACTCAGGCAAAAAAAGCAGCGAAAACTGATATTCCCCTTCTTATTCAGGGAGAGAGTGGTGTAGGAAAAGAGCTCTTAGCGCACGCAATCCATTATGAATCCAAAAGAAAAAACGCACCTTTTGTTTCAGTAAATTGTGGAGGGATACCACCAGAGCTTTTTGAAAACGAACTTTTCGGTCATAAACCAGGCGCATTTACAGGAGCACACAGAGGTGGTAAACAGGGAAAGTTCGAACTTGCACATAAAGGAACACTCTTTCTTGACGAAATAGGAGATCTGCCTTTATCTGTCCAGGGAAAACTGCTCAGGGTTCTGGATTCCGGGGAGATGTGGAGATTGGGTGCAGAAAACCCTCGAAAAGTGGATGTACACATCATCTCTGCAACTCATAGAGATATATCACTTTATGTAAAAAATGGGACATTCCGGGAAGATTTATACTATAGGCTCTGTGGATTCTACATTAAAATTAAGCCATTGAGAGAAAGAATGGAATTCTTTGAAGATTTTATTGACCACTTTCTTAAAAAATGGTCTCAAAAAGAGATCGATTTAACTGAAAATGCATTGGATATACTAAAAGCCTACCCCTGGTTGGGAAATATAAGAGAACTTGAAATGGTAATAAGGGAGGTAACAGACTTATGCACCAATGGTATGGTGGATAGTTTTGACCTCCCTGAAAAGATATTTTCATATCCCAAAAGCAATAAGACACTGAAACAAAAGATAGAGGAATTTGAAGAGAGAGAAATAAGAATGGTACTTCTCAGAAACAAGGGAAATATTTCCCGAACAGCAAAAGAACTTGGATTCTCCCGTTACGGACTCCAGAAAAAGATAAAAAAGTATCGGGTTGTGATGTAGGTAGTTAAGCTCGCAGGCTAAAGCCTGCGGCTACCTTCCTCGATTTCAAAAAGTGATTCCAAAGGCTCTTCGTTAAGCCGTTTAACTTCTTTCTCTAAATCCTCAGCCTCCAGTACCCTCTTTAGAATATGGGGTTTAAGAGTCAGCATAACTTTTCTTCCTTTACACCTGAAAGTGATTTCTACTCTCTCGTCTGATGTCCCTTCAATCTTAATATTTCCCTTTCCAACTGTGCAGTGGGTGGAACATTGAATACCATCTATAATGCAGGTGTAAGGTTTTTTTTCTATGGTTTTAACAGAACATTTAATATTCAGCATCTTTTGAGGTTTTAACTTCTCCATTGCATATTCCCCTGCTTTATATCCCAGAGCTAAGAATGGTCCAGTATGACCATGAAACCTGACAGCTTCCAAGTAAGTAAGTCGTTTCATTTTAACATCTCCTCACGTATATTAACACCTTCATCAAAGAAAATCAGGAAAAAAACAAAATTTATTTTCTGTGTTTTTCTGTGCACTTCTGTGGCTAAATAATTATAATGATAAACGTTCTAATGTATTATGGAATGAAAGAAGGGAATGAGCCAGTCGTTGATGAGGAAACT
>SOKM01000060.1 GCA_004375785.1 Candidatus Cloacimonadota bacterium
AGAGGTCCAAACCTATTTTCTATGTTAGGTCTACTGAAGAACTAGGAAGATATTGTGTATACGATTTTTATTTTGATAGACGTGGAAATCTAATGTTCTTTATTAAAAATGAGTGTGGTAACAGGAACATACCTGCAAGAAATTACAAATTCGATGGATTCTGTGCAGAAGGTAAAGAGGAACTCACTGAAATGTTAAGTGAAGTTAGAATGTCAAATGACCGAATGGATGAGTTAAGATTTTTTTGTAATGCAATAGGGTTATCTGAAAAAGAACAAGATGAAATAAGAGAAATCATAATAAATGATTACATTTAGATACAATCAAACTTGAACATTTTTTATAACTCACTCGGATGCAAAGGACCAATAGATCGGTTACATTTTATACAACTGGCTACTAAATTTCCAAATATGTATCTACCTCCTCTAACTTTTGCAGTGATGTGAGCAACCTCCCAATCCCCACACATCCCAAATTTTCCATAATTTTTGAAGTAAAGCTTTTTGCTGCAATAATAACATCTCTCTTTTGTTTTATCAAAAATCTGACTTAATTCTTCGTCGGTATATTTTGGTCTGATAGGCCTAAAATAGTCTATTGTCCTTCTAATCATAAATACCCCTAATATTCCAACTCCGACAATTAATAGCGCTTTTAACCAACCCGGGATTCCTTTTTTTTTCCGTGAGTAATAGGATAGAAAAATATCTTTAACACTAACCCATTTCACATTGGTTCTATCCCAAACCAATGAATTAATTGATAATTCTTCTCTTCTTACTTTTAAAATTAATTCCTCAATTGTCATAATATTATTGTTAAAAGTTTGTCCATTTTATGATTGAAATTATCATCATGAGAAAAATGTTTGTATTCTTTCCTCATCCTTAGTTTTAATTTTCTCTTAAATACATATTTATCAAAGTAGAACGGAAATGTCAAGTAAAACAAACGTTTTGCATAATTCTATATCTTCGAAATTCCAATAAAAAAACAAGGGGCAAAAAAATGAAACAATTGAAACAAGTAAAACAAGAAATAACAGTAAAACAAGAAACAATTCTAAGGTTAAACAATAATTTTAATACTCTTGTAGATAAATTTCTACTTTACCAGGATATTAAGAAAAGCTCAAAAAGAACATACAGGAAAGGATTGGAAGGTCTTTTTACTCAATCAGTCATAAAGAATCTTTATGTCCGTAAATGGCACTTTACGGACATTAAAAGACTCTTATACTGTTCTCTTTTTTTTTAGAAACCTTTTGTTTCGTTTGCTCAATCTATCTGGAGTGTTTGTTTTTTATTTCTTCCAATTTCTTAGTATTCAAGTTATATTCCAATAC
Organism: Candidatus Cloacimonadota bacterium; assembly: GCA_004375785.1. Lineage (GTDB taxonomy): Bacteria > Hydrothermota > E44-bin80 > E44-bin80 > E44-bin80 > E44-bin80. Next base: position 1,349 of record SOKM01000060.1, read on the forward strand.
TATAATTCCTTTTAACAAATGAGAATAATGGTCGACATAGTAATGCGACAGGCTTGTTTTCTTCTTCCGAGACCAATCTTTTCGCAAAACGATAATTCTTTTAATCTGTCTTTTTTTAATGTTGGCGAGAAATAGCACTGCTTCATTAATTGTAGAAATTTTGCCACTCGGAACATTATCAGTCTTTGTCCACGAAAGACTTTTGCATTCCACAAATATTTTTTCATCTTCAGAAACCAAATCAAATTTATGCTTTTTTGGAGAATGTCCTATTTCTATCGCTTTTTCTGAAAAACTTTTTTTGTACTTTTTCTTTAATGCTTCGCTTACTTTTAACTCAAACGCTTTACCCTTAATTGGCATTTTTTTACAAATTTCTTACATCATTATATTTAAATTAAGTGAACCTTCGAGTGTTTTATAATCAGGATCACGGCTCTTGTTGTATTCCGTCAACATCGAGAGAGTCACTAATTTGAGGTTGATATTTATTGTAAGATTGAAGGTTTCCTTGTATGTAAAGGCGTCACCACTTGACTTTGCAAACTTGTATCCTATATCAGAAGTGATAGCATTCCCAATCCTTGCCACAAATCCCGCTCCAGGTGTGAAGGTATAGACAATCGCATCTGGATTTTGCCCTGTTATAAACGGATCCTGTCCCCTTTTTCTTTCATACGAAGAGAGTAGATAAATGGAAAGATAGTTGTTTATTTCCTGATTCAACCTTGTATCAAAGATATACTTCCTCGTTCTTGTCGGTGTGCTATCTGGAATGGAAAACAAATAGTTCTCAAACGTATATCCCAGAATAACTGTTGCCTTCCTATGCACTCTCACATTCAAATCATTATCAAATGTGAACCTGTTTTCTTGCTTGTACTGTATTAGGGTGTCTGCTGCTGTGTCCTGTCCTTGTGGTATGAATGTCCTGTAAAGCCCTTTCCCTCTCTCGTCACTATATTTCGTTGTAATTGATATAAAAGCAAGAGGAGCCAACCTTATCTCCGTCCTCTTATTGTTATTTCTGTTATCCGCTACCTTGTCATAAGGTTCTTTCTCATTAAACGATAATACTTTCCTTGTCTCATAGATATATGTCCCTGAAATGTATTTTGCAGGTCTTATCTGAGTCTGATATTGATTGCTCAATGAATTGTATATCTTCATCTTGTTCTTCTTGAGTCTCGTGAACTTCAGATTGGGCACATAGATGAAAGTGAATATCTTATGAGGCTTAAGCTCATTTCTGAAACTGCCCGTGTGTGTCTCTACAGGCTCGGCTGAATAAAGACCTCTCCTCAATGCCTCAATGCTGTATTTACCCTGTGAATTAACATACTTCTTGGGTCTTACCCGGTAGTTGAAATTTAGCATCCTCGTCTCGCCTTCTTTCGAATCCTTGATAATCGTTCCATTGCTGGATAATGCATAATTGGATGATGGTGTGAAAGAAAGATTTATTCCTCCCGTATTGATTTTTTGATTGTTTGACCTCCTGTCTGTTTCTGCATTCAATGAAGCTGAAACCTTTGAGAAACCGACTGTGCCGATGTCTCCACCAACTATATGCGAAACATAGGACAATACTGAATCATTATTAAAGAATGTGTTTTTATCCCTGGAATATTTCGTCCCTATTCTTACATACTTTAATTCCTTATTAAGCCTTCCCGTGTGTGCCTTTCTCAAACGCTTGCTGGAAACCTCTGTCTCATCCTCCTGAATGTAACCATAATTCAAGGAAAACAATCCTTCAGGAGAGAAATCTATATCACCTGACCTGTCTATTTCTTTTCTTTCTTTCTCCCTTAGGTTTCTAAATGAAGAGGAAAGTGTTAGAGGTTCAACCGGCTTATAACTACCATCCAATCCCCAGTCGATTGTGTTCGATCCATAACCAGTCTTTCCAATGGGTTCAAATCCGGGCTCTATTCGCTTAAAATAGGACGAAAGGTCTACTTCGCTAATTTTTGACTCTGTCTCTAACCTATATGCATATCCTTTATTTCTTTCATTTGTAAATAGATTCGGCCTCCGCTGCGAGCCGCATACCTCTGAATTTATCTTCAGTAATTCACCAAACGATACTCCACCGTCTATTCCTGCTATCTTCTGGCCAGATGGCTTGAATTCAATCGTATCGGAAGGGGAAAGACCACCGAGCCTATCCTTTTCCTCAAGATAGGAAACACCAAAGTGACCACGTTCATTTGCTTTTACTGTGGAATGAAGCCCCCATAGAGAGGATTTTAATGCACCACCTGGCTGGCTCTCATACTCTATCTCTAAGGTCTCCTCCACCTTTATCACTCTCTTTAAGAATGTAATGGTTCCGTTCATGTAATCAATCTCGTAATCGATTCCTTTCTTTATCTCTGCGAGTGCAAGACCTCGACCAACCTTTACCCTCTCGGAACCATAAACAACAGGAATATATTCAAGCTGGAAAGGCCCTTGTGTCCCATCACCCTGTATCCTCATTCTTTGTGTCTGACCTCTCGGCACAGAATAAAGCCCTTCTACTTCTATATTTTTATATCCTGCTTTTCCCTTTACACCCGTCAAAGACCTGTCCTTTAACACAAACTCTGTTCCCTCAAATCCTGCATCGTAATCACCAAAATGTGCCTCAAAATTACTACCTCTTAATATAAAGGCTAATCCGCTTCCTTCAACAGGATATTTTGAATCAACAACAGATCCTTCTATTCCTATCTTGCCTTTTAATCTTCCTTTTACCTTTATATCAAGATAATCATCCCTGATACTCATTGGATAGAAACCTGGAGGCGCATTCCCACCCAACAGATATTTTGCATTGAAACTAAAACTCCGCCTGCCTGTTATGTTTATGTATGTCGCACCTGATGAGTCAGGTGCGAATGATTCTCCAGAAAGAGAAGAGATATAAATTAAGAGAATTAGAATACAAAAATAAACAGACAAATTCTTTTTAATCTTCATCTTTCGATGATGTTTTATCTCCAGATCCATACAATATCCTGAAAGAAAAAACTCTTCTTGCTTTTCTGTCAGCAATATAGAGTTTTCCATTTTCACTTATCGCAATATTTACCGGTTCTTCTACCATAGCTTTTATCTCATTTTTAAGTTTACCTTCCCTGTCAAAAATAAATATCTTCTTTACTTCTATATCACATATAAAGAGATTATCCCAAGAATCTATATCCAAATCTATAGGCCTCTTTAGAACACCCTTCCCTATCTCCCGTTTGAACTGTCCCTGGCTATTAAAGATCTCTACCCTTGAATTATCGGTATCAGAGACATAGATATCACCGTTTGACGAAACAGTTATCCCCTGTGGATTATCAAGAAAACCTTCACCCCAGCCAAAACTGCCAAAGGAAACAATCTCTTCTCCTGCATTAGAAATCTTCACGATTTTATTCTCTTCACTGCTGCAGATATAGATGTTTCCAAAATCATCGAGAGCCATTGCGCATCTATCCATATTATTATTCTCAAAAATTGAACCTACAAAATCACCGTTAAGATTATATTTTGATATTTTTTCTGCCCCAGCATCATATACATAGAGATAATTTGGAGATACTACAAAAGAGGATGGATCGTTAAGTCTTCCTGTGCCAGTTCCAAAACCTCCAAACTGATGTGAAAATAACGAATCATTGAAAACAAGGATTCTGTTTGTCCCCTTATCGAGTATATAGATATTTCCCTTTGTATCTACTCCCACATCCTCTGGATTGAGATACTGACCTGTCCCTGAACCCTGCTCTCCAATTACACCTGTATAAGGAAACAACAAATAAGGATTCCTCTCATTCTCCAGTTCTTTGATACTGAATGAGGTACAGCCTAAAATTAAAATTAGAGTAAATAAAAAAAACCATCTCATTTTATAGAAGAATTATCACTTGTTATATATTCCTTACATTCGCAAAGTCAGCCCAATTCTATGTGTGGTTTTGAGTTCCTCATGTGAAACAAATCCATAGTCCACACATATGTGCTTCGTTATGAACCCAATACCAGCTGTAAGGTTACCATTATCCCATCCAACCCTTAATGGAACAAGATTTACTAACTTCCACTCACACCCTAAATGAATCTCAGGCTTATGCCAATCCTCCTGCCTCTCAGTCTTTATCTGTTGAGCTCCCTCTACTGTTAGGCATATCCCCTCTTCAGGAACCCATCCACCAGGGGCACTCGCTCCAAAAAATCTGTAAGTTATTCCACCTTTCACTGCCGGTGATATCTCATCCGTATAATCAGTGTCCCAGTTAATCTTCGTTACTGTAAGATCCTGTATTAAAATACCTAAAGAGAGATTAGAAAGAAGCGGATTCCTAGACCCAGACTTTCTCAATAGTATTCCCATATCCAGCCCATATCCTGTGCCATTGTGGGTGTATAAACCCATATCAACAATCTTTCCCGTCAGACCGAAGGAAAACCAGTCTGTTATTCGTCTTCCGTAAGAGAAAAGGTAACTCGATGCCGTGAAATGTGCTGTTCCTTTGTATACTATCTCAGTATAGTTCGTCCCGGGAATGGTATCATCACCTGCCTGGGTGATTGGAATATCACCTGTGGCAGTGCGGATGAAGGCAAAACCGATGACATTATCGTAACTATCAGCGGTTTTCATTTCCAGAACGTCTTTTGAAAGGGGCGTTGCACAGGAAACATAATCATATGATGTACCAAAATCCAAGTCTGTATGCATACCTGTTATCTGAGGCGTTCCTACCTGAACGAGCCCCCCTGGATTCCAGTAGGAAGCATTGGCATCGTCTGATATTGAGATAAAGCTACCTCCCATTGCACAGGGTCGTGCTCCAACACCAAGTGTGAGAAAATCAAGCTCTGTTCCAGCCTCACCCTTTTCTCCACACAGGTTCATAGATGCTGTAAAAAGGAATGAAAAAGTTGCTATAAGTAAATAGGCTAATTTACTCATCTTCTCCTCCGTTTTCTTCAGGTTATTTGAATTACTTTACAACTGCCATCTTATTAAACCTTCTCGCCTGCTCACCTCCTGCTTTTGCCTTTACAACAAGATTATATACTCCATTGTTAACCAATTCTCCAAGGTCATTCCTTCCATCCCAACTCACCTCGTTTATCCCCTCTACTCCAAAGAATTCCTCCTTATGAACAAGTTTACCTGTAAGTGTATAGATGAGAATGGTTACATCAGCATCCTTTGAAAGAACAGCTCTAATCCTTGTACTCTGCCTCAAAGGGTTGAACGGATTAGGCACGTTCACTGCCTCTAATATCTCCAGTTTTACATCATCAGCTACACTCTGCATTCCGAGAGTTGCTCCATCACCAAAGTAAGGAATAGAGAACTTCTGTATCCTGTCATTATTCCTGTCTGCTACATAGATATTGCCCTGGGAATCAAAGGCAATTCCTTCTGGACACTTAAACTCACCCGGTCCGCTCCCTTCACTTCCAAACTGCATAATTGGATTACCCCATCTGTCAAAAGCCTGTATTCTATTGTTGTTCCTGTCGCAGACATAGATGTTTCCATTAAGATCTATATCGACTGACACAGGAGAGTCAAACTGACCGGGCAGGGTACCAATCTCTCCAAACTCAAGTAGCAAATCACCCGCTGGAGAATACTTTCTTACATTACTCTTTGGTCTATTACAAATGTAGATATTGAGTGAATCATCAAGAGCCATACCTTCAGGATGAAGGAGTCCTGTATTTGTTATCTCCATAAGCAGTGCACCTTTTGGATTGAGTTTTACAATTCTGTTGTGCTTCGTATCAGTAATGTAGATATTAGAAAAAGGATCAAGTGTGATGCCTTTTGGATTTTTAAAACCTTCAAATTTATATATTAGATTGCCCTGGGAGTTATATTTATATACAGTATCGTTGTAAACAGTCGTGTAGATATTGTCCAGAACATCAATTGCAACATCGTTCGTTTTTTCTCCAACGTCAATAGTCAAAAGAAGATTGGTGAAAGGATCGTATTTTTGCAACTCCCTGTCAAGTGTATTGGTAACGTAGATATTGTTAAATCTATCAATTTCAACGCCTACTGGTTTCATGAAACCAGGAATTTCAAAGACAAAACCGGGTTCTCCAATGGCAATCACCACCCTGTCCTCTGAGATGCGATTGAGAAGATCTGATACGATGAGCCTTATTGTATAAACTCCATCAAGGATTCCAAAAGTATTCCATTCGCTTAAAAGTCCATCAATAACTGGTGTATTGGTTTCAGGCTTAATCACTTCCCATTGACTCGGGTCGAAACCCTTACCGTATTCCACCCTGTACCAGCCAAAGTATTGATGCCAGGCAGTTCCAATAATAGAGATTATTCCATTTACAAGTGTAGAATCCCTTGGCGAAATAATCTCAGCAGTAGGGAGTGTGTTATTTAGTATAAATAGCTGAGAGTTCATCTGCTCCTTGTTCTTTACATGATCACCTGCTCGATAGTCGACAATATATCTTCCATCATCTCCAAAGAGACTGAAAACAACGGTTGAATCAAGCATTATACTCCAGATCCCTTCGTTTATCCTGTATTCCAACATCTCTACACCTGAAGCAACGTTATTTGAAAGAGAATCGTGAGAATCTATGGTAATTGGAGTCTTTGGTGCCACGAGTATTGAATCGTTATCTCCAAAAACATAATGTGGTGTCCCTGGAATTATTTCAGAAACAGGAGGGGTGAGGTCAACTGCAACTGAGAGAATTTGGTGTCCGCTTCCGTTTTGGACGTTATCCCAACCTCTGTACATGAGATTATGTAGACCTTCATCAGGAATATTAAACGGTAACTCATAAAGAGTCCAGTCACCTCTATCTAACCTGTATTCAAGGTAATCTAAGCCAGAACCACCGCCGTCGTCTCCGCTCAATGTAAAATCAGTAACATCTGTTATATAGGTACGATCGCTTACATATTTTGGCTCACCAATATCAAGACTTACAAAAGGAGGAGTGTTGTCAAGCAATAATCTGATAAATCTTGTCTCCTCTTTATTCACAAGATTGTCAATACTGAAATATTCAATTCGATACCTTCCATCATGACCTTCAAGATAAAATGGTGTGGCGTACAACTTCCATTTTTCATAATTAATTCTGTATTGACTTTCTTTAAGTCCAGAAGCAACACCGTGCACTAAGGGGTCTTCTGCATATATTGATAAAGGAGTTTTTGATGTGAGAAAGATTTTTGAGCCTTCTATATACTTGGGAATCCCCACATTCAATTCAGATTTAGGTGGAGTCTCATCAACCGCTACATCAACCGAATCCTCTTTTGCAGGGTTTCCTATATATTCAATACCTCGATAATGGACAGTATGAGGACCTTCATGCTTAACATGGAATGGCTGAGTATAAGGATACCAGGGATTATCATCAATTGCGAATTCCATTGATTCAATTGAAGAACAGTACACCGTATCTTCTATTTCAAGGGAAAACTCTGAGTATGATGTAATATATGTTGGATCGGCTCCGTATTTGGGCTCTCCTATTGTAAGAACAATTTGAGGTGAGGAAAAATATGAATAATCAACCATTCCTGAACTTGGGTTTTCATCGTCATCGTAGATGAGAAGGGTATCAATTGTTAAAGAATCAACAGAGCTCCAGCAATTGTTCTGAGCCATAACTTTGGAAGAGGAAAGATTATAAAAGTCCTTTAAAAAATTTAAGTATATCCGGTTTCCTCCATCATCAATGGTTGTCTGATTTGATAAATCACCAAAGTTTGGAACTTGTGTACAGTGATTAAGGTAAACACCGTAACTATTACCCATTATTAGATTCTTTGTAACGATTGGACTGCCTTCTTTTTTATTGCTAATTCCAGCATAATTATTATCAATAATCTCATTTTCCGTTATAATAGGAGAAGAATAATAGTAAACTATACCATTTCTATATGTATCTCTAACTAGGTTTCTTTTAACAACAACAGATGTATCACAATATTCTATAGTAATCCCCCCCACTCTACAACCTTGTTTATCGATTGCTTTTATTGTATTCTTTTGAACGGTAACATTATGTGATTGGCTAACGCCTATTCCATTCCACATTACTAGATCAGTATTTATTATATTGCCTTCTACATTTACATTCTTGCTGTAAAGGACATTAATTCCTATATAACCCGTTGATGTCAGGATGTTCTTCTTAATTGTTCCTGAACAGTTCCTTATTCTGATACCTGCATCAAGTGTATCAAGTATCGAAACTTCTTCACCCTCCGTTTCTCCCAGTTGTAAGTTGTTGAGTCCTTTAGGAAGTAAACCTTTTCTCTCTCCTTCCTCACTCATTATTGTATTATTATTTACGGCAACCTTAGAATCAATTAACCAGATACCATAACTATTTCTGGGGATTAGCTTTATAACGTTGTTGGAAATCTGGGGCGATGAGCCATTTAACGCTACAATGCTTGCTGTGGGAGTTGCAGTAACAGCATAATCGTAATTTGCTGCAAAGAGACAGTTTGTGATCTGAGGCGCACCAGGGTCACAGAATATGCCTACTCTACCATATTTTATTGAACTATAATTAAAGATAGAATTTGTACTTCCTGGTTTCTGATAAATCTCAATTCCATACCAATCGTGAGGTTTTTGACCTCTCGGTGATACACTATCCTCGTTCGAAGACGAACTTTCATTACCGAGAAAATCAAGAGCAGTGGCATTATAGTAAAAATCTATACCATAGAAAACCGTTGTATCTATGTAAGTGGTTTCAGGGTGAGGTACACTGTCCAGAAAGACAAAATGCGTTGTGTCAGTCCTCTTGTATAATTTATACTGACTCAAATCCCATTCAGGTCCTTCCAGCCAATCAAGTTTTACCTGACCGTAAACAATGGATGTGAATCTTATTGAATCTTGAGGAGAACCTGAAGCTCGGACGGTCCCATCAACTATCAACTCTGCCCTTGTAGTATCTCTTCCACTCATCTGGTCATCCTGTAGTGCTGCAAAGTGAATAGTGGTTCCTCTTCTTATGGTTAATGTCGCTTCCCTTCTTACTCGAACATCTCCTGAAACAATTATTTCGCCAGGACCCCATGTTGTATCCCGCACAATCTCGCCACTTATACCTGAGATGTGAACGTCTCCAGGTATTATAGTTGCAGTAAGGTTCTGTGGAGGTTCTGGTGGAGTGTTATCAAGCGTCAGTTTGACTGTATGTTTAGCTTCTCTGTTCTCCACATTATCTGTAGAGTAATAATCAATCGTATATTCACCATCAGAACCAATAAGTGTAAATTCTTTTTCGTATTCAATCCAATCACCATTATTTATTCTGTAGTAAGTGGCTTCGATACCTGAAGAGACATCGTTTACTATCGGGTCTTCTGCAATAAGGCTAATTGGTGTATGTGAAGTAACATAAATCTTGTGTGCATAGAGATACTTTGGTTCACCGATTGATATCTTGGTAACGGGTGAAGTGTTATCAACCAGAAGCTCAATGGAGTAAGTTTTTCTGTTACCCAAATTATCAACATTCACGCAATGGACATAATGGTAGCCATCAGTGTATGCACTTAATCTGAACGTAGTATCTTCTTCATAAGAAACCCAAGGACTATTATCAATATTGTATATGGATGATGCCGTTCCACAGCCATCATCAGCTGTTTTTAGATTTATATTGGTTGATGAGGTAATGTATATGTGTTCATGTATGTAATGAGGTTTTCCAAAGGTAACGGTTAATAACGGAGGTGTGTTATCAAGATATATCTTTTGAGATCTTTGGTTCTCAAGATTTCCAAGCAAATCTACGCTGTGATAATACACATGGTGTATTCCATCCGTTTTGGTTATTGTAAAAGGAGTTGTGTAGACGGAATCCTGAGTTGGATCGTCAATAGCATAGAAAATCTTATCAACGCCTATGAGACTATCGTATGCTGAAAGAGTGAACAGTGTGGCAGAGGTAACATAAGGAAGGTCTATGTCCTCTGGGTAATATTTTGGGTCTCCAATCAACAATGATGTAACTGGAACTGTGTTATCTATATTTACAGTGACAGTATCTTCACCCCTGATTTCTGCAGGGTCTTCTGCCCACGCTTTTAACAATATATTTCTTCCATCCTCTGTATACATTGTATACCAGTCAATGGTATCATTTACACTCGGCTGCCAACCAATGTTCTGCCATAACCCTAAATCCGGGTCGGAAAGTATTTCCCAGTTAATTGGAAAATCTACGTTATCTAAAATACCAGCATGAAGTTTTACGGTTTCGTTAAGCCAAGTTCCGTCCTGAGGTAAATAGATTACGAGATTAAGCTCCCTCCTTAAATCCCAATAACTCCAGACCTCGTCAGTCTTATGACCTTGCTCATCGAATGCCACGAGTTGATAGTTATAATGACCGTTGGGAACTGTATTATTCAGGCTGTCCCTGCCGTTCCAGACCACTGTGATAGACTCTGAAGCTGATACAACCCACTGTAGGATTTCTTCTGAAGTGCCTTCAAGATTGTATCTTTTATAAAGAATCCTGCCGTTCTTGGTTAAATAGAAAGTGAGACTATCCTTATCGAAATATTTGTCTATTACTGGTATTGTATCCCCGACAATTACCAATTGAGGTAAAGTCGTATCCACAACAAATTCTGCGTATCCAACAGGACAGTTCTTTATCACTATCCCCTTTCCACCTCTTGGCTGTTGCTGAACAGCGTAAACAACTGCCTCCTTGTTTGCAATAAATACTACATTTCTTCCTGATGCAATCCTGAGAACAGAGGTTTCGAAATAGCCAGTTTGATCAGGTATGACAGTAACTGTATCTATAATTTCACCACCTTTAGGGTTACCACGTCTGCCACCCATTGCCTCGATTACTTTATAGATATTATCAGGGGGATCTGTAGAGATAATTAAGAGTGGAACAAAGGGAGTTGCATATCCAGAAATAAAAGCAGTAGAATCAGTTATTAGATACGAGCGGACTATTTCCGGTTTTATGGTATCAGTTTCTGACCTATTTAGCGAAGCAAAATATGGATGTTCTCCTTCTCCAGGGAAATCATTAGGGGAAGCGGTTATCGTGAGTACACCCTCGCCATCAATTTCTGCAATGCTTGTTATATACTCAAGTTCTCCTTCATCAGATATTGCAAAGATTCTCAAATCGGCTGGGTTTATCACAAAATGATCTACTTCGTAAGGTGTGTATTTGAAAAGCAATGTTGGTCTTGCAGTATCTGGGAATACTGCTCCAAAGGGTTGCATCATGACAACTGGATTGTAATTTCCGCCAATTAGTGGTACTCTGGGATCTTTCACTCCTGCAAGTGAAAAGGGAGAAATCTTTGTTAAGGTATCATGCTCAAATGAAAGAGAATCAAAATGGAGTTGTGCTCTAAAATAAACAGAGTGGGCAAGGAGACGTGAACTGTCTGGCTGAAATAAATCACCGATGTAGAAATGTCTTACTTTTATTGAATCGGGTATTGTAGTATCTGGCTTACAATAAAGCATCATAATCACTTGCTCTTTTCCACACACACTGGCTACATCCCAGAAAGCAAGAGCACCTGAATCACTCACCGGGCTCATCATTGTGTCAGTGATAGGTCTAATATCCTCTCCATCGAAATAGTAGAATTTGTAGTATAAACTATCCGATTTTCCATCTATCTCAAGATATTGTTTAGGATTCTCACTCCTTAAAAGCAGGAAAGGTTTGAAGTAGTCTTCTGCACCCCTTCCGAAACCAAAAGGATAGATTAAAAGGCTGTCATCAATATAAGCAGAATCAGCATTGATCGTTAAATCTTGATTTGAATCACCATTCAAATAACGCAAGTTTATATCCCAGTTCTGAATGTTTAAGAATGGATTTGATGAATCACCAAAATCCCAGAATGTGTTCTTGTATCTCTCTTTGCTTACAAGAAAACCATAAATGTTTTGAGAAAACTGTCCATTCTCCTCACCAAATCTTACTTCAACATTATTTAATGAGATTGTAACAGCTTCAGGGGTAAATGAACTATCTTTCTTAGAAGTTTCATCAACGGTGATTTCATAAACATATTTGGTGATTGCATAGTCATTTGTGTCAATATCCCAGGAGTCCTCTTCTCCGTCTTTGGTTACTGTGAAATTACCACTATCAGAACCATCCCAATAAATTGTATCAACCCTCTGCCACACTTCAATTGGTTCATAGGAAACGGTGCTGTCCCAGACAAGATCAGCAACAATATTTGTTGAATCAATTGGATCCCATATAATCCACCACCAATAGTCAAACCATGCTTCCTGAATATATACATGACCTTTTTCACCATAGAAGCTTGAAAGAGTGGTCTCTGGAGGAGAAACATATGGATTATAAAAATAATATTCTGAAGAGTCTGGAGCAACAAAGGCGGGCACTGAATCTTTATACAAAACATAGCCTGCATGTATAAGATCTTTCTCCCCGTAAAGAGTTACCTCCCAAGTAACATCTATACTAATTTCTTCTCCATAGTTTTCAGAAAAAATAACAGGAGTCTCTCCTAATCCAGATGAAGAAAAATCATCTAAGGCAAAAATAGAAGTAGAATCTCCTTGAAGAATACCATCAGAAAGCAAAGGATCCATAGTCGTGTTCCACACACTATTCCAACCCTTAACGACTCCTCTAGCAAGTCTTAGTCCATCTGTCGAATCCAAGCTCACAGTTACAGAATCCGAACCGCCTATTTTATATACAGAATCCGCCACAGTAATATCTGCTACGTTTTCAGGAATTGGTAAAATATCATTGAGAAATGTATCAACGGTATCATATACCCATTGAGATGTATCAATAAAACAGGTATCAATACGGGAAACTTCACCATACCATTTTGATTCTGAACTAGTGCTGTCGACGACCAGAGCAGAAACTGTTATATGTCCATCCTGACACTTAAATGTTGTCTTGACTCCATGATCTTCAATCTCCACTGTTTCATTGGGGAATTCTGTCTGAACCATTTGAGATGAATAATCATCAACCTTACTATAGCACCTGTAAAATTGTATTGTTGTAAAGCCATCAATTCTTCCAGTATCCGGGTGAGTTGCATACGATTTGAGGGTATCCCATGGAGCCCAATCATCAAAAATTGTTGTCTGTTTTTCATAAATTATCTCTATCGGCCGAGAGCAAGGATGAATTGTACTCGTATCGCCAAATCCTAAACTAAAAAGAGTATCTTGATCTCCTCCAGACTCAATTCCTATTAACCATGTAAAAACCCAAGGTCCATCATAGTGTACACCTTGTGTATAGTATGGATATTTAAATTGTGGCCAAAATTGTCTCCACCATGGGTGATAATATCTTTTAACCTTCATAGAGTCTATATTTTCGAATGGTTCCCACGTACCTGGGTATATTGGAAGCTGCCTGGAGGTTGTGTCGATTTTGTATTCGTAATGACAGGCAGCCATACGCCATATAACCCGTCTATATTTGTATCCTTCTCTTTCTACTTTATACTGGAAATCCTGAGGGGGGAAGTATTCGCCTTCTGCTGTTGCATCCCAAAGAAATTCATTCTTGCCATTATAAACAGGATCACTGTCTATTGTACCTTCTCTGTATCGTTCCGGGATAAAGAAATCTCCAGATACCACGGGTACTGTATTGATTACCGAAAACGTGTCACTAAAGACAGAAAGTGTATCGAGACTGTCTGAAGAGGTTGCACTTACGAAGAACTTGTAATCCGAACCTGTATCTGCAACTGTATTACCATATTTCCCATCCCAACTGACCGTATGAACAAAGTTTGCTGTACCTGGAATAAACTTGCCATCCTGAATAGTAGTAAGGGAATCATCTCCTTTGTATATATCGACAGACACATAGGCATCCCTGTTTAGCTGGTAGGAAAGTGTTACAACAGTTCCAGGAAAGAGTGTGTCACCATAATTTGGAATAAGAAAGTTAGGATCTCGACTAATCGAAACTACCTCAAATTGCGAAATGACAGAGACAGAAGCCGTGTCAGTACCTTTCCCTGTTCCATCGTACCCCTCCGCTGTTGCTATAATCTTATACAACCCACTTCCAACCACTGCACCATTCTGTTTCCTTCCATCCCAATAAACTTTTTGTATTGTATCTACAATAAATGGCATACAGGGAGGCTGTGCCTTTGATGCTCCAAGATAGATATTTTCTTCTTTTTCAATGCCGTTGATAATGAGTGTTAATTGAATCTTATCTAAGGTAGAGGTGAATCCAAAACCATTCAAATCTCCTCTAGAAAAAGCCTCAAAATCTATAGTATTCCAACCCCAAAAATACTGTGCATTTTCACCAAGATTTGTTGTGTCAACCACTTCAAGGTTTCCTTCTCCAATACCTTCGACCGTTCCCTTAAAACTTGCTGAAAGTATCGTGTCGGGATTGTTCCAGCAAATATAGAAGATAGTATCCTCTTTATAGAAATAGAAACCGAAATCACTCCTTGATGACGGCATTCCCTCGTAAGGAATGACATTGTAATGTTTTAAGTGAAATACTACCTCGTCCCTCGGATTTATTATATCTATTGAGACATTACCAGCCTTATCCATGATACTATATTCGACGATCAGTACGGTATCTGTATCTGTCTGGAACGGATCTGGGGATACACTATCAATAGAAACTGATGGGTCTATTACCTCTTCCAAACCTATATTAATAGTGATTGTATCTGCAAGAGTATTTCCTGTTTGCTTCTCTGTGCTCACGAGAACTAGATCGAAAGACCCTGTTCCAGTAACCGCTGTATTCCAATATGCAATTGTGGAATTCTGGGTAACTTCAAAAATGGAACGATTGAGCGGTCCTCCCGGTTCTCTCATATACGGTGGCACCTCTATACCTTCACTTTCCCAACGAACAGGCACACCTCTTTGACCACCTTCTGTATGAACTCTATAATAGATTTCATATTTCTCAAATCCATAGTAATTCCCCATGTCGGGGTCTGCTGCAAAACCTTTCAGTGTTATAAAACCTCTCGGTATAGTGTCACCTTCCATTGGCATGGTAAACATTGCACCGATAGACCCCTTTATCGCAGTAGCCAAACCAGTTTTGACATTTCCACACCAGTCTGTTGCCTTTACACCTATTTTATGTACACCATCATCGAAATCGGTTAAATAAATCGGTATTTCAAAGGTATCAGTAACAGCAGTCATCTGCACAGTATCTACAATTACACTGTCATCCACTGTAATTATTGCAATTACAGTATCTCTATTTATCTCTGCATCATCTTCTTCTGACAGAATAAATCTTAAACTGGTTTTGTTATCTTGACCTACGACCCAGGGCACACAAACCACCTGATAAATCTGGGGTTTCGTTCTATCCACAAAGAGTGTATCTTTACCAATTCCAAGTGGATTTGCTACAACGGTATCATTCTCAACTCTGTCCTTTGCTATCACTTCTACTGCATACCTACCATCAGGGATATATTCACCCAGTGCTCCAGCACCCTCGAAGAAATAACAGGTGTCCTGGACTCCGTTTGAATCTATGTCAGCTGAATCTCCATAAGCAATCCTTTCATATTTAAGGGTAGTATCTCCGTAATCCGTAAATGTAACATTCAATTCAGTCCATTCATTTGTTAGATACCTCATCTCAATGAATGTTTCCTTTGAGGTAAATGTGTCTGGTGATAAAGGCTGTGTGATTTCAATGTGTGGAGGATCGGTATCAATAAAGAAAGCCGCAGTATCACTTGTTTCATTTCCTGCCTTATCTTCAAGATAAATTACCACCTTATATTCACCTGATTCCATTACCTTTTGCCCATTTTTATCTTTGAAATTCCAGTAAATCATTCGTGCAACAGTATAGAAGTAACTTGTGCTCGATGTATCCTTTATTAAGATACCGTCTGAATTAAAGATTTGAATAATTACTGAATCTCCTTTTGGTTGATTGAGGTCTTCCTGAAGGTTATCAGTCGCATTAAATGCTATTGGCATCGCACTGTCAACCCTTGGTGAACATACAGGAGGCATAATTGTATCTGGAATAATAATCTTAATATCTGGCGGTGTAGTATCAATGTAAAAAGACCTGAAAGCGTGTCCATCCTGAGGATGAGGATCCTCTAAAATATTCGTACACCACCAATGTAGCTTGTACTCACCCTCAAGGTAAGGTTGTGGTATAGGAATTTCAATTGTATCATATTGAACTGGACTAACATATTTTTGTTTGTAGAGTACAAAAAAAGAAGTGGTAGTATCAGGGTCATCAACTTCAAGCCAAACCGTATCAAGACCAATAGAGTCAGAAAGGTTGACTGTTGTTTTAATGATTATCCCTTGAGGATTTATAGCCTCTTTCCATTCAGGATAAGTTATATTGACCATCGGTCCGCCAAGAGCAAGTATTTCAAATTCCTTTGTCACCTTCCCATCATCCGAAACATTCTTAGAGGTAATTTTAAAAAGGTTCCAACCGTAAAAGGTTCTCTCTCCTAAGTTATCAATCTGGAACCGGTTATCTTTATATCCTAATTCTTCATGGTAATACAATTGTTCAGGAAAGCCATAGTTTGTTGATACTTTTAAGATATTACTTGCAAGCAAGTAATCTTCTAATCTTCCTTTTAATCCTGTAATAAATCCGTCAACCGTATCTTTTGTGCCAGAAATCGGGAATGTCCCCTTATCTGTAACCACACTGTCTAAATAAATCACAGGCGGATCTTCTAAGGCATCAAGGATTGCTTCAAAATCCTCTGTTTCTTCTCCGTGCAATTTATCATACCTTCTTATTGTCTCTTTCACTCTCAGCTTATGTGTAAATCTTGAAATATCCTGACTCCAATCATAGACTGCAAGGTCACTCTGACTAAACCAATTACAAAATATTCCACAACTCCCAGCCTTTAAAGCCATCATTATGAAATTAGGCCAGTAGTAAAATAATTGTATTGTTGTAAGAGTTGTTGCGACTCCAGCTGCGATTCCTCCCCTCACGCTCTTTTTTATACTCATTTCACTCACAATTACTTTATAATCAGGAATACTCTGTTTATCTAATGCAGCACTGCTGTTTATTTGTCTTATAAAACCACTTGTTAGTTTTGTACCCATATCCCTACCTGCATCAGTATATTTCTTAAAATACCATGAAGCAAACACATCCACTGCAGTGAATACAACTCCACCCATGACGTGTTTTGCAAGTACAACGAATACCTTGATCTTCCCAGGAAATAACTCGCTACCAAAATCAGGTAAACCCCAGAACTCCATCCATGGTATCCAGAAGAGGACAGAATAAGTATAGAAATCTCCCGTTGCTAGATCCATAAAAGGGCTGCCCAGATGAGGCGTAGCGGTCGTAATAATTAGTTTCACATGGTTTCTTAAATCAGGAGTATGACTTGCTGCTTCGGTTAGTGCCTGCCTTATACCAAGACCTCCTCCAGAAAAAGCAATTAAAATTACTTGAGCATCTGGATTATTTGCCCAATCTGAACCATAATATTCTTTAAGTGTCTTTTTTATCTTCTTTCTGAGTTCAGTTCCCCATCCTTCCTGCTCGGTCCAAGGAGGCCATATTCCTCCAGCATCAGGGTCAAATGACCCAGTAGGATACTTGAAATTATAAATTTCAAGAAAGGCCTTGTTGGGGTAAGCGTCATCACCGGGTATAGTATAAGATCCATCTATGGTTTTCCACACAATCGCATAAAGTTTCATTTTATTAAGAAGATTATCGTAAGTTAGTCCTGGAATTATTTTGTTAAGCAAGATTGAATCTGAATTAAATTCTTCTCCATCTGGTTTATATGGTTTCACTCCCCATGTCTCTGATGTCCCACTATAACCATGAATCAGAATGATGGGGTAGGGTTTGTAAGGGGAATTATCTGCACAAAGAGAACCAATCGAAACAAACAATAACAAAACAAAAACACATTTTTTCATGTAATCCTCCTTAAGGTTTTAAATACCATTTATGGCTTAAAATACCCTGTGTAAGATCAAATAAAACAACAAAGCTGCCTCCAGAATCATGTGCAATAAGATACTTACTATCAGGTGACCATCTGTAGCTACTAGCAATATAAGATACAAAGACCATACTATCAGGTGTTCCAAAAAAGAATATTTCGAAACCTCTTTCATAATTATTTATCTTATTATAAACCTCGATAATTACTGCATTCAAATCTGATTGTCCCCAATCTACACCTCCTGTCCCAACTACCCTTATTATAGAATCCTCTCTAAAAGAATATAGTAACACACCTGATGAGTCAATAATCTTTAAAATTCCCCTATGGTAATATGGATCTACAACTGTATCCTTTACAAATGCTATTCTCCCTCCATCATTACTCCATGCCGGATAAGTAGCACTTCCATCATTTAAAACCTTGAAGTTACCTGTTCCATCCCTGTTCATAATCCATATACCCTGATTATCTTTCTGATAAACAATCTTAGAAGCATCAGGAGAAAAGTCAGGGTATGTCCCTTCTCCTACCTTTTTTAGTTCTGTCCCATCACGTTTTACAATATATATCTCTTTCGTGTCACCAATGGAAAATGTTACCCAATCACCTGCAGATGATGTATTCGTTGGGTTACCTGTTGATGGTTCTGCGGAAAATAACAATCCAATCCTATTCATTCCCGTTCCATCACTGTTGCATTCCCATAACCAGAGTTCCTGATTAATTTGCCATCCATTCTGAGGAAATAAAAATTTCTTCTCCTCATGTGTTACCGTTATATTCTCTATAAACGCTATCTTCCCATCACTTGTCCAATTTGGTGCCTGATACACAACAGTTTTTTCAGTCCATGTTTTCGTACACCCCTGAAAAAACATCATTATGGCTGCTAAAAATAATATAAACATCCAAATCTGTCTCGTTTCACTCTCCAAATATTTTATACTCAATAGATTCAATTTCTAAGATAAGTAGCTACTCCATACTTAAATTGACTACTTAATTTCAAACATCACATTTTCTATTCCTTTATTTAACTGTATATTTTTGTATTCCACCTTTACTGTTGATGTGCCCATCTGCCCAAAACTGTTTGTCATTGTGAACTTCCTTAATATCCAAATTTCATCTTTTTTCTCATACTCCATCCTGCAGAAGTTTATTCCCATATTGGAATACATCTTCTGTTGGGTTATAACGCCTCTTCCCATATCAACTACCATATTAATCTTCTGCATTAGCAGATTTGTTTCCTCTGGAATAATAGAAAGGGTTATTTTATTCCCTTCCTCCTTTACAATACTCACCTCTGACTTTCTCAGAAAATCACCCATCCCTTTCAGTAATCCCATTCCCAAAGTAAACTGTTCCATTGGTTCATAACGCTTATCGACTTTTCCTTTATCCTGAATTTCTTCTATATCAATAACCTGCTGAGTCTTCCCTCTCTGTCCTATACTCATCTTACTACCATTTATTATCACTGTGGTTGGAAAGAATGTTAGACTATCATCTTCAAATGCATCACTATGAACTATTTCAATTTTCGTCTTATCATCACCCTTACTCCACACCTTTAATTCTTGCGCTGTTATCATCCCAGCAACATTATTAACCTCCATAACAACATCTGCTTCTAAATCTTTTATCTTCCCCTGATTCTCTTCAAGTCTCTTAATTATCTCATCTATTGTCACTGCTGAAGATTTTGATACAAAAGCAAAAGAAATCAGTAAAACTACTAAGGTTAATAATACAGTCCTTTTAATTCTCATTCTTACCTCCTTTTCTCAACATTCTTGAATCAAATTAGCTATCCCTTATAAAAATGCCCAGCAGATATTAGAAAGAATGCTGGGCATTATGAAAAACAAAGAGTGTTTTTACAACTACTACAATTATTTCACAAGGCTTCTCAATGCCTGTATGAATTCCAAAAGGCACTTAACGCCTCC
>SOKM01000064.1 GCA_004375785.1 Candidatus Cloacimonadota bacterium
ATGGCGTGAACTTTCGACGAAGGAGAAAGAACGACGACAAACAGGAGGATAATGATATAGTGAGGAGTCAATCTCATACTGACCAAAAGAAGGTGATAGGTATTAGATGTTAGATGTCAGGAGAATAATGAATGAGAATAGGCGATTGCTTCGGGAGTTCACCCTGTGAAATAAGATTATGGCAAAAACATTATGCTATTTCACGGGGTAAATATGGGAGAACACTCGCAATGACACCCTTTCAGGAGAATGTAACGGGGTTTGCTGATTATTTACAGAAGATGAGATAAAATATTGGTGATAGAGATAGAGTTTGTAAAATAGGAGAAAAAATGACAATGACACAATTGTTAGAGGAGATGTTTTCAAGAAATGCGACAGACCTCCATATTACCGTTGGTGCTCCGCCAGTGATACGTATAGATGGTGACCTTGTACGAACGGACCATGAGGTTCTTACACCAAAGATGACGAAAGAACTAATTTACAGTTTGCTTAACGATGAACAGAAAAAAAAGTTTGAGACAACAAGAGAACTTGACCTTTCATTTGGTATTCGTAATTTGAGCCGTTTCAGAGGGAATGTCTTTATGCAACGTGGAGCAATCGCAATGGCAATCAGAACCATTCCTTTTGAAATTAGAACTTTCAAGGAATTAGGATTGCCTGTTATTGCTTCTGAACTTGCAACGAGACAAAAGGGGCTTATCCTCGTCACAGGACCGACCGGTAGTGGAAAATCCACTACTCTTGCAACGATGATAGATAAGGTAAATAAAGACAGAAAGGACCATATTGTGACGGTTGAGGACCCTATTGAATATCTTCATAATCATAAAAATTGCATAATTAACCAGAGAGAGGTTGGAAGCGACACCAAAAGTTTTGCAAATGCACTGAAATATGTTCTGAGACAGGACCCGGATATTGTGATGGTTGGAGAGATGCGAGACCTTGAGACAACAGAGTCTGCTTTGAAAATAGCAGAAACAGGACACCTTACATTTGCTACTCTCCACACGAACTCCGCAGCAGAAAGTATTACCCGTATCATTGATATTTTCCCAACCAACAGACAGTCACAGGTAAGGACTCAGCTTGCATTTGTAGTTCTTGGAATTATGACGCAAACCCTTATCAGGAGGATTCGAGGTGGAAGATGCCTCGGCCTTGAAATCCTGGTTGCCACTCCTGCAATTAAGGCACTGATAAGGGACAATAAAGTCCACCAGATATACAGCAATATCCAGACAGGGCATAAATATGGAATGCAAACGATGAACGAGTCGTTATACGATCTATACATGAGGAAAGAAATAACTCTTGAGAGTGCCTTTACTCATTCAAGAAACCCTGAAGAATTTCAGAAGATGTTAGAACAAAGAGGTGCAGCAGTAGTTTAATACTTATTTTTGTAAGGAGGTTTTGAATGCCGACATATCTATGGAAAGGAAGGACTGCCTCTGGACGTGTGGAAACAGGAGAGATGGTAGCAGAGAATCAAGCGGAAGTTCTAAAAGCACTGAGGACAAAGAAGGTAATTCCTGTTTCAGTAAAGCCCAAACCCAAGGAGATTTCATTTTCTCTTTTTGGCGGAAAAAAACTTAGTACAAAAGAACTTTCTATTTTCACAAGACAGTTTGCTACAATGATAAATGCAGGACTTGCATTGATGGATTGTCTTGACACCCTTAAAAAACAGGCTACAAAAGCTGGTTTTAAGGTTGTTATCGCAGAGATTATGGAGGACATCGAGGGTGGAGCAACACTGGCTGACGCCCTTGTAAGACAGAAAAAGAGTTTTTCAGAGCTTTATGTCAATATGGTGGCAGCCGGGGAAGCCGGCGGCGCACTTGATACCATTCTCATCAGGCTTGCTGAATATTTAGAAAAAACGGCTGAGATTATCAGGAAGATAAAAGGAGCAATGATATATCCTGCTATGATTGTAATTGTTACAGTTGGTGCAGTGGCAATCCTGCTGATATTTGTTATCCCAATTTTTGCAAAGATGTATGAAGGGATGGGAGCAACACTTCCAGCGCTTACACAGATAATAATAAATATAAGCAATATGCTTAGAAAATACTTCTTGGTTGTTGCAGGTGTTATTATCGCTCTTGTTGTTGGCATCAAACTCTACCAGAGGACCGAAAATGGGAAGTTAATGATTGATAAGATAATGCTCAGGGTTCCAATTATGGGGGACCTTCTTAAAAAAACAGCCCTTGCAAGGTTTGCAAGAACTCTTTCTACTCTACTTTCAAGTGGTGTTAATATCCTTGATGCGCTTGAAATAACTGGAAAGACATCCGGTAATAAGGTCGTTGAAAAAGCAATAATGCATGCCCGCGATAGTATAAAAGAGGGAGAGACAATTGCGGCACCACTTGCAGAAGAAAAGACTGTTTTTACTCCGATGGTTGTTCAAATGGTTGCCATTGGAGAAGCAACAGGAGGTATTGATGATATGCTTAATAAGGTTGCAGATTTTTATGAAGGAGAGGTGGATGCAGCAGTAGAAAACCTGATGGCAGCTCTTGAGCCTATTATCGTGGTTGTTCTTGGAGCTGTGATAGGCGTTATTGTTGTTGCTATGTATCTTCCCATCTTTAAACTTGCATCCGCATTTATGGGGGGGGAGTAAAAAAATAAGGAAAGGGGAAAGAGGAAAGATATGCCCCCCCGTAGACTAATAATAGTTTTACGTCCCATCATTGCAACTCTTGTTCTTGGTCCTGAGATCTATTTTCGGAGGAACGACCCTTTTTCACAGGTCTTTCCTCTTGTTGTTATAATCCTCATAAGTTATTTTGTCAGTATTATCTTCTATCTGATTCTAAAAACCGGAAGAAGAGGGACGGTTCACGATTTCGTCCAGACTGTAAGCGATACAGTTATTATTACAGGGCTTGTTAATTTTACTGGTAGCATAAACAGCCCTTACACCCTTCTCTACTTTCTTAATATAGTTGAAGGAAGTTTATCTCTCAGGCCCACAGGTTCATTTACCATCACTACAATTGCAACAACATCGTTTATAGTATTGGGAATTGTCTGGATGAATAGGCATCTTTCACCCGAAGTGGATACTTTAACTTTCAATGTAGAAATGGTTCATTATTTTTTGAAAGTTTTTATCTTTATCCTCTTCTTTTATCTTGCAACTGCTCTTATCACATATTTCAAAGAAAGATTCACAGCTGGTTCACTCGCGCTTGAAGATGTTCTTATGACAACGGATGATATTCTTGAAAATATAAATTCTGGAATTATTACAATTGACAAAAGTGGAAAAATAAAACATTTTAACCCTGCTGCTATGACTATTCTTTCTCTTGATAAAAAGAGGGTAATGGGGGAATCATATAAAGAGGTTTTTTCTTCAAGACTCAAGAAACTTTCAGATTTAATCACTAATTTTTCTAATGAGGAGAAGGAGCAGAAGAGATTGGAAATAGCAGATGATGACGGGGGGAAAATGCTTGTAATGGTAACTATATCAGCAATGATGAGAGAAAATATCGGCTACGGAGGAAAATTAATTAATATTGTTGACCTGACTGTGGAAGAGGAGATTCAGAAAAGATTAAGAACTGCAGATAGGATGAAAACAGCACTTGAACTTTCAGCAGGCATTGCGCACGAAATAAGAAACCCACTTGCTTCAGTTCAGGGCGCAATCGAGGTAATAACAAGAGAGATTAAATCAAATGAAAGGGTTGAAAAACTTGTTACCCTTGTCTTGAAAGAGACTAAAAGGTTAAATAATATCATAGAACGATTTTTGCAATTTGTTCGTATCCCGCAAAGAGAGAGGAAAAATGCAGATATTACTCTCGTCCTAAGAGATGTTGTTGAACTTATAAAAAATCATCCAATGTATAATAAAGGAATAGAAATTAATACTGAGTTTCCACAAGAACAATATATTGTGTTTATTGACCCTGAACAGATAAAACAGGTATTTCTCAACATACTCTTGAATTCATTCACGGCAGTTGAAAAGGAAGGAAAGATAGAGATTTGTTTCTTAAAGAAAGATAACTATTGTGGCATTGCATTTAATGATAATGGGATTGGAATAGAAAAAGAATACATTGACAAAATATTCCAACCATTTTTTTCGAAAACGCAAAGAGGTTCTGGATTAGGATTATCGGTTGCCCACAGAATTATTGAACAGCACAAGGGTGAAATTACTGTTGAATCAAAAAAGGAAAAAGGAAGCACTTTCACAGTGTGGCTTCCACTCGTTAATAAACATTTGCCACAAAGTCACTAAGACACTAAAAAATACTAAGTTATTAAAAGAAAAGAATGTTATCACTTAAAAAAGTTTGTCATTGCGAGTATCCCTTCACAGGCTCAGGATAAACCCTGCACCGTATGGTTCAGGGTAAACTCCAGCGAAGGAAAGCAATCTCTCTTTTTGCTATCTATATTATTAAGGAAAAAAATGAAACAGGAAAAAAAGAAAATAAAAGAAACCATTTTAGTAGTAGACGATGAAGAGGGAATCCTTGAATGGCTTAAGATAGCGCTTGAAAAAGAAGATTATGAGGTGGTTACTGCTTTAAGTGGGGAGGAAGCACTTAAGATTGCACGAAAAAAATATTTTCCTTGCGTTATTACTGATATAAAAATGGCAGGAATGGATGGACTGCAGCTCCTTAAGAAATTAAAGGAAGAGGACCCTGATATAATTGTGATAATAATAACTGCTTATGGCACTTTTGAAAGTGCGGTTGAAGCTTTGAGAGGTGGAGCAAGTGACTTTATTACAAAACCGTTCAGAATTGGTGAGATTACATTCAGATTAAAAAATGTATTTGAGAGGGAACGATTGCGTCGAGTGAATATCTTCTTAAAAGAGAAAATTACTAAAAAAGAGGATGATGTAATAGTTGGAGAAAGCAAAAAGATGAAAGAACTTCTTGACCTTGTAGACAAAGTTGCAAAGACAGATGCAACCATAATGATCTATGGAGAAACAGGCACCGGTAAAGAACTTATTGCAAGAAGATTACATAATAAAAGTTACAGAAAAAACGAACAAATTGTTACACTTAACTGTAGTGCCCTTCCTGAAACATTATTGGAAAGTGAATTATTTGGATATAAAAAAGGCGCTTTTACTGGCGCCGAACATAACAAGAAAGGACTGTTCCAAATTGCGGATGGAGGTACTTTTTTCCTTGACGAAGTGGGTGAGATAAGTTCAAAAATTCAGGTGAAACTTCTTCGTATGCTTCAGTTTCATGAAATTGTTCCTCTGGGAGACACAAAGACTGTAAAAGTGAATGTACGATTAATCGGAGCAACAAATAAAAATTTAGAAGAATCTGTTAAGAAGGGTGAATTCCGTGAGGATCTTTTTTACAGGCTCAATGTAATACCTGTTTATATTCCTCCTTTAAGGGAGAGAAAGGGGGATATACCCCTTCTTGTCCAACGATTTGTAGAAAAGATATCAAAACGTCTAAAGATTAACAGAAAGGAATTTTCTTCTGGAGCTATGAATATGCTCATGGATTATAACTGGCCTGGAAATGTGAGAGAACTTGAGAATTGTGTAGAGCGGTCAATAATTCTTCAGGATAGCGAAAAAATAACGGAAGGAGATATTTCTCTTATTATTCATACTGATATTCCTGTCAAAGAAGAAATAACACTCAAGGATCTTGAGATTACCGCGATTAGAGAGGTAATAAAAAAATGCAGTGGTGATAAAATAAAGGCAGCAAAAGTGCTTGGTATACATCCTTCTACCCTATACAGGAAATTAAAAAGGTTATTCTCCGATTAAACGTAAGTTTGGCTTTACGTAAAAGTTGGACGTAGATTTTCACAGATTAGAAAGGAGCATAATGGATTTTGTTTTTTCACATAAAAAGAATCTTCTTAAAA
>SOKM01000226.1 GCA_004375785.1 Candidatus Cloacimonadota bacterium
AGAAGTAAGGAAGAAGAAAGTAAAACATAGATAGTGAATAGAGGTAGCCGCAGGCTTTAGCCTGCGAGCTTAACTTCTTATAATACAATAAATTACGCAACCTAAAGGTTGCGGCTACCATGCGAAAATTCACATTTTGGCACAGTCTCACGAGCCTGTATTTTTAAGATGGAACTAATTCTAAAGGATATTTCTTTTTATTATAGAAGAGGAAATGTAAAGGGTGAAGAAGTCCTGAAAGGAATTACTCTTGAGTTTCAGGAGAACCGATGTTATCTTCTTACGGGACCTTGCGGCTCAGGTAAGACTACGCTTGCACTGTTACTGAAAGGTCTGCTGGTTCCTACATCAGGAAGAATATTTTTAAAGAGTGATAAGATATCGTTCTCTTCATTTCAAAACTCCATAGGCTTTGTATTCCAGATTCCAGAGGAGCAGTTTTTTAAGGAAACCGTGGAAGAGGAAGTTGCATTTGGTCCTCTTATGCTTGGTTTGAAAAGGATAGAAGAACGGGTTAAAGACGGACTCAACAGCGTTGGATTACCCTATAAAAAATTCAGAAAATTATCTCCTTTCAATCTCTCTTCAGGCGAACAGAGAAGACTTGCAATCGCTTCAATTATTGCCTGTGAACCATCCTGGTATATATTTGACGAACCAACTGCAGGGCTTGATTTTGATGGTAGAAACAAAATAATCGAGTTGATAAGAAAACTTATTAACAAAAAGAAGACAGTTATTATTATTTCACAGGAACTGGAACTCTTTTTAGATTTATGCGATGAGCTAATAGTGCTTGAAAAAGGCAGGTTAAGATTGAAGACCGAAATGAAAACCTTTCTTGAAAAAGAGAACCTTCACGAGATGGAACTTTCTCTCCCCTATCACATCAGGGTGCTCAGAATATTAAGAAAAAGGGGATGGAATATCCCTGTCTCCATCACGGATCCTCAACAAGCAGCAGCCATAATAGCCGATTACATAGTGTAGCCGCAGGTCGTGCCACGAGGGATGTGGAGGTGAGGGGGAAAGAAGTTTTGAACTTTTGAAGGACCGTCCCCACCCTGTCCGTGTCTTTGCGTCCCATTATGCAATCAGCAGATCTTCTAACTCTTCCGAACAGGGAATTATCTTTTTAGCCTTTTTAATTAGTTTTTCTGCCACCACTTTTTTGCCCTTTGCGATGAGTTCCTTTGCAAAAATAAGAATTTCATTTTCATAACTAAAGAGAATCTCAAGCCGCTTATCATCCGACCAGTCATCATACATTTTCCTGAATGGTTCGCCGCGAAACAACTTAAATACTCTGAGATATTCTTTGCTTGCAAACCCCCATTCACCTGCCCGCAAAAGAGCTCTTGTCTGAACAAGGACTTGCTGAAATTCATCGTAGTCGGTTGTAAAATGGATCCCTTTATTTATCAAAACCGGATGATCTTTTCTATAAGAGATTTCAAGGAGATGAGAGGGTATGTTAACTCCCTCTTTTATTCTAACAAGTAAATGCGAAAGATTCCTTGACGGATTTTTACTCTTCTTCCAGAAGTTTCTATATAGTGATTCAAGAGGAATTTCCTCATATGGTTCCCCTGCCCTTAAAGCAAGATGAATTAAAAAAGAGGTATCCTTTGGCTGCAATTTAACCCTTAAATAATTCTGGTTTTTATAGACGATTAAATCACCGAGGAGTTTAATATGATAAACAGGAATCTCTTTATTAAAGACAGGCAATTTCAGAAGAGCCTTTGGCAATCCAGTAGATTTTCCTTTTTCTAAAAGATTGATTACCACATCGGGAAAGAAAAATATGTATCTATAAAAATAAGTCAGAATACCTTTTTTCTTTGCATAAGTTAGTGCTCGCCAGTAATCACCATTTCTTACAAACAATGCAAGGTTAACAGTAGACAGAATGTCTTTGTCTAATGGGATTCGAGATTTGGCGTTTGGAATTGGGGATAGAAGAATTTTAAGTATTGATAATCCCCGTTTGAATTTATTTTTTTTAAGAAAAGATCTAATCCTCCTGAGTTCTTTTTCAACTTTTAACTTTTCTCCAAGACAGCAGTATGCACTTGCTATTATAAATGAGGTACCACTTATACCTATATTAACTTCTTCTTTCTTTAATAGAGAAAGTGATTTTGTGGCAAGGGAAATTGCCTTTTGGGGTCTACCTTTCATAAGAGAGAAAAAAGAGCGAAAAATAAGTTTTTTTGAATCAAGAACCCGGCCGCCGAACTCTGCATGTTTTAATATATTTATTGCCTTTTTATAATCCCCCTTAAAAAGAGATATATGAGCAAGAGCACCCACTGCCCTCTTTCTTGCTCCTTCATCTAATCTATCCAACGCTTTAGAAATCCAGGTTTCTGCCACTTTATAGTCTTCTAAATTCATATATAAAACGCCAAGATTAAGCATAAAATGAGGAGATACATCCCTCTTCCTTTTTAGTAATTTCTCGCAGGTCTTTGCTATTCCAAACGCCTTCTTTATTTCTAAAAGGTATGTATACGCAATACTTTCTCCAATTAGGAGTAAAAAACGGGATTCAAAAAGAAGATAGGAAAAATAATTGCCTTTTTTCTTCATAATTTTTTTTAACTCCTCTGTCCTGCTTAACAGCTTTTCTAACTTTCCAGACCATGCAAGTGCCACAATCTCTATAATTCCCACCCTAATTGCTGAATAATTCAACTTTTGTCCCTTTAACTCGTTATATAAATTTCTTATCTTTTTTAAGTAAGAAGGTAATGGTATTTTTTCGAATAAATCAGGTATCTTCTCGATGCGTCTTCTCAGATTCAAAAGATTATCAGGTATCTTATGGATAAGTTCGTTTTGGGGTAGAAAAGGAAAAGAATTCAAAATGCTTGCTGATTTTTTTATTTTTCCAAGTTCAAAAACCCCTTTTGCCTCATCATATTTTATTCTTGCTTCTTTTGTCCATAAACAATATTTAGTGAAATTTCCATCCATTTTCTTCCTGTCAAATCCTGCATAACCAGACCTTTTCCAGATGCCCCAAATCCCTTTAATAGAAATTTTTATCCCCTCTTTTTCGAGGTTTTCTTTTGCTTTTCTTACCGTTAAGGTTGGGTCTTTTTCTTTTAAGAGGACAATCTTCTCTTCCAGCTCTTTTTCTGCACGATTCCAGGGTCTTTTATAATTTGAAAGTAGCCTCTCATTGCCATGGTTTTTATACAATTTCACCCATTTAAAGAGGGTTTGGTAATGAATGTTATATTTTTGTGCAGTTCTTCTTAGAGATGACCCATTGTTAAGGTAATAATGAACAATATCAATTGGTATTTCATGTTGTTTGTTATACATAGTGGAAACATTATAACACATCTTGATGTATCTGTCAAGAGAAAAAATAAAATTTATAGGTTCTTACATAATAAGGGTTTTAGCCACCACTCATCTTAAAAACAAGACACAATTTATTTTATTATAACTTAGTAGATTTGAAAAAAAATGAAGAAATGGAAAGGGGTTAAGTAATGATGAAAAAGTGTTGGAGAGTTTATTGATTCCTTAAATAAAAAAAGGAGTAGCGAAACTTGTTTCGCGTTGTTAGATAAACACACAGAAACGGAGAGCTTGCTCTGCTACTCAAATAAATAACAAAGGAGGAAGAATGATGATAAGGAAAGCGTTTTTTCCTGTTGTTGCCATTCTTATAGTGGCATTTATAGTTGCAGGTTTTGTGGGACAGGATAGAAAAATCTCTAAACCTAAAACTTCTGTTGAGGAACGCATCAAGGCACTTGAGACAGAGATTGCAGAATTGAAATCCATACTCTCGGAAGGTAGCCGCAACCTTCAGGTTGCGAATAAAGAGGACGTTAACCCTGTGAAAGGTGAAGACGAACCTTTCTCTGGTCCGAGAGCCTGGACAGAAGGGACAAGGGGTTGGGAAGAAGATGGTACGAACCTCTGGACTGGGACAGTCCCTCTTAATTACAGGGTCGGCATCGGAACAGCTTCCCCTAGTGCTTCATATAAATTAGAAGTTTACGACACGGAAAGTAGAGCTATTTATGCAAGAGCAAAATACATAGCGATTAGTGCTGGCGTATCTACTCCAACTTCGACTACCTCTAAAGCAATCTCTGCATGGAATAACTCAACTGCACCGGGGGAACCTATAGCAGTTGAGGGTACTGCTGCTATGACTAATCTTAATAAAGGTATTGGTGGTAAATTTGAAGGCGGTCAGTATGGTGTTATGGGAAAGGTTGATCCACAATCAGCAGGAGTCAGTGGCATCTACTGTGGTGTTCTGGGAAGTATAGCCGGTGGGTCCGGCACTAATTACGGAGTTCAAGGCTATGCTATGAATGGAGTAACTAATTATGGAGTTCATGGCACCGCCTCCGGGGGCACCAATAATTACGCGGGCTATTTTGCGGGTAATTTAAATATACAGAACGGTAAAATACTTATTAATGAAAGTGCTCCTGCGAATAAATGTCTTACAACTGATGCAAGTGGTGACCCACAGTGGAGTGATGCGCCTTCTGATGGCGACTGGACTCTTGATGGAAATGATATGTATTCAGCAGTATCAGGAAATGTCGGTATTGGAGACGCAACTCCAACAGACGCTAAGTTGTGTGTATACTATGCTCCTGCAGCAGGAGCAGGTATTGTCCGCGGTATATACAGCACAGCAAAGGTAGCTAATGGGGATCCTAATAAGGCATACGGAGGTTGGTTCCACGCAGAAAATATTGGAACCAGCGATGCGTATGGGGTTTATTCTACTGCAAAGTGTAAGCCAGGCAAGAAATGCTATGGTGGATACTTCTATGCAGGAGAAGGATTTATGGGTCCTATTTGCACAGAATACGGAATCTACGCGGAGGCTGCTAATAAGGATAGAGCTGATGCCTATGCAGGTTATTTTGCGGGAGATGTTGCTGTTACACACAGTGTGGGCATAGGTGGTACACCGGACGCGGATGTAAAATTGGAAATTAGCGGTGATGATAGGGCTGTAAAAATAGATGATGCCTATTTCTCCGGTGGAGGTAACTTTGCACATATGAGCACAAAGTGCTATTATGATGGAGATTGGCATATTTCAGGGGATGGTATAATGATTCAAATAGATGGAGCAAACCAGAGAGTTAATTATTACACAAGTGCAGTAGGCCCTGTTTTCACCCTACTAACTACAATGAATGGAGCAACTGATGTATTTGAAGTACAAGGCGATGCATATAAAACCTTGGGTGGTGGCGAATGGAATTTCCCTTCTGACAGGAGATTAAAAAAGGATATTCGACCGATAGAGAATGCATTAAAAAGAGTCCTTGCCTTAAAAGGTCAAACCTTTGAATGGAAACAGATAGATGACATAAAGGATAAAAATCTTCCCGAGAATAAGCGAAGGGAGATAGAAAGTGGAGCTTTTGCCAAGGGTAAACAGATGGGATTAATCGCACAGGAATGCAAAGACATTATTCCGAGCCTGGTTGACAAACAAAGCGATGGATATTATACGATGCACTATGGGTCATTAGACCCCTTACTGATAGAAGCCATAAAAGAGCAGCAGAAAGAGATTGAATCCCTGGGGAATGAGGTCAGAATCCTGAAAGAAGCAACAGGGGAGTTGTCTTCCCTGAAAGCCGAGTTAGAAGAAATCAAGACACTGGTAGCACAAATTGGGGTTACTTCCCCCTGGCAACTGGCGGGAGAATAAAGGATAGAGAAAAGTAACCGAAAAAACAAAAAGTAGCGTTGGGGCTTGTCCCCAACATTGTCAGGCTTTTATCTATTCAAAACAATGAACAAGTTAAAGGGAAAGGGGAAGGGGGGGGGGAACTTGAACATTGAGATTGTTTCGGAAGTTCACCCTGTGAAATAAGATTATGCCAAAAACATTATTATATT
>SOKM01000070.1 GCA_004375785.1 Candidatus Cloacimonadota bacterium
GAAAGAGAATTCCAAACATGATATGCGTTCATCTGGTCTAGCCGGTGTCGTTTATTGCTTAGGTTTTATTGGTGCAGCAGTATATTACATATCTCATGCTACAGGTTTCGGGATGGGAGTCATAGGTTTTCTAAAAGCGATTGTCTGGCCAGCTTTTCTTGTTCACGAATTGCTAACGTTTTTGGGGATGTAGACCTAATGACCAAATGAAGATATCCCATTCTTTAGGATTCTAGTCCGTTCTCTTGGAAATTAATAAATTATCTAACCCCAAAAAATGTAAAGTACTTTTGATATCTTAATAGAACTGATACAGCGAGGACTCATCCTCTCGGCTCCTCGCCTTGGGCTGCGGTGCTGAAGTGCGTCCACTGCGACCTTCGGCTCGAGGTTTTTGACAGGAATTCAATGAATCAAGCCCTGCAGGTTCTTGACCAAGCTTTGCCCCTTCACCGCAAAACCAGATTGACAAGTGCTGAGATTTGGCTTGGTTCATGTTGTTTGGACCGGAATATCGTAGATTGGGATCTCTATATTTTCTTGCGAAAAAGTTCTAACAACGTCCTGCCAGGCGCACCAGCCAGTCAAGCCATTGACAGTAACCTTATACATTATATACTAATTATGTAAAATACTAAATTTGAATTATATGGGAGGGAAACGGTACTGTCAAAAACAAAAGGAGGGAAAAAAAGATGAAGAAAAGAGCGGTTGTTGGCTTTATCTTATTTTTTCTTGTGTTGGTTGGGCAAGGAAAATGTACAACGGTTGAAAATTATGCAGCGGAATATAGAGAAGAAATGATATCGACTCATGTAGTTACGGAAAAAGACTTCAGGTTCTGCGTATTTCCCCTCACGCCTCAATATGTTATCATGTATAATTACTCAGGTTATTTGGAAAAACAATATACACAAGATATGATAATGAAAAAGGCTCAAGAAACGATTATCTTTTTTGAAGACAAAATAATAGCTACTTTACTTATCTCATACATTGGTGAGTCAACTTCGGCGCAAATTGAGATTCCTGATGATTTCCAAGAATACATTTTCCTTGAAAACGATAAAGGAGATTATGTGCGATGTGAAAAAGTTGATATACCTTCTATGGGTAATGTAATAGACTTCTTTAACGATACCACAACCATTACCCTGTATTTTCCTCTCATGTATAAAAAAGAGGAACAAAAGCTTTCAATATTGGAAAATACAGAATATATAGAATTTATAGTAGGTGGATTAGATTTTAAAGAAAATAAGATAAGATATGAACTACCATTATTCGAAATGACAGAAGATACACCTGTAGAACTCAAGGCGCTATATGAAAAATTGGATTTGATCGAATAATAACAGTCAAAGAAAAATGGCTAAATAGCCAAGGCTATCTAGCCATTTCCCGAGGCGTATCTTGTGGCTTAGGAATTTAAATACGTTTGCCGAGGGACATTTTCTGAAGGAGCCTTATAGCCGCCACCTTAACGAGGCTTCTGAGCGGAGGAAAAAGAAAGATTTACTGTTTGAGGAGCGAAGCGACGAGTTTAAATCTTTCCCGTAGCGAAGAAGCTGAGGAGAAATAATCTAAAGCGGATATACAGCGACAGAAGAAAATTGTCCCGAGGCTTATCTTGACTTCCG
>SOKM01000251.1 GCA_004375785.1 Candidatus Cloacimonadota bacterium
TCTTAAGAATATAGACTATATATATAAGAAAGTGCTACGTTAGAACATCAGAGTAACAGAGTATCAGAACACCAGAGTATCAGAACACCAGAGTATCAGAACACCAGAGTATCAGAACACCAGAGTATCAGAATAGCAGAGTATCAGAATATCAGAGTATTAGAGTAACAGGGAAGAGAGACAAAGTGTTTCATTGGTTTTATTTGTTCAATTAGTTTTATTAGTTAAAACAAAATGAACGAAATAAACGAACTTATTGACACAGAATGCGAATATGAGATTACTTCGCATAAGTTTAGTATGAAGAAGAACTCGTAATGACGAATAAACCAAAGAAACCAAATAAACTAAAGAAACGATAATAACGCTCTAAACGAAGTTTAATAACTTGCAAAGAGTAAGTTTTAAAGGATGTATTTTGAAAGGTCTTCGTCTTCAACAAGATCCTTTAATTTCTTCTCTACTATCTCTTTTGTTATGGGGATGTCACCAAAATGGACATCAGGAATATCAAAGAGATAATCCTCAAGCAATGCAGACATTATTGTATGTAACCTGCGTGCACCAATGTTTTCCGCCTTCTCATTGACCATAGCCGCATAATGTGCTATCTGTGCTATTGCGCCTGCGTCGAATGTAATCTTTTCATTCTCTGTCTTGAGGAGTGCTGTATACTGTTTTATAAGTGCATTTTCAGGTTCGACAAGGATTCTTTTGAAATCTTCCTCTGTAAGGCTGTTCAATTCTACTCTTATGGGAAACCTACCCTGGAGTTCTGGTATAAGGTCTGATGGTTTTGTCATGTGGAATGCACCGGCTGCAATAAAGAGAATATGGTGTGTCTGTACAAATCCATACTTTGTCATTACTGTGGAGCCTTCTATGATGGGGAGGAGATCTCTCTGAACACCGCTTCTTGAAACATCCGGTCCACCTTTGTATCCTTTACCAGCAATCTTATCTATTTCATCAATAAATATTATTCCTGAATTTTCTACCCTGAGTTTCGCTTCATTGATTACACTTTCCATATCTATCAATTTTTGAATCTCTTCCTGCAAGAGGATTTGCTCTGCCTCTTCCACAGTTACTTTTCTCGTTTTTTTCTTTTTCGGGAGAATATTTTCTATCATCTCTCTCAGGTTAATATCCATCTCTTCCATACCCAGAGGTGGTATTACGGCAGTAAAACCTGTTGCTGCTTCTTCCGTGTGTATCTCTATAGTTCTTTTCTTGAGAACTCCATTATGAAGCAGTTCCCTTAATTTTTCTCTTGTGCGCTTCAAATTTTCTCTATCTTCGATTGATTTTTTCGGATGAGGAAGCAGGAGGTCAAGAAGTCGCTCTTCAGTTCTCTTTTTTGCTATCTTTTTTACCTCTTCAGATTTCTTTGATTTTACCATATTTACAGAAAAACTTGTGAGGTCACGTACCATTGATTCAACATCCCTGCCTACGTATCCGACTTCCGTAAATTTCGAAGCCTCTACCTTAATAAATGGTGCCTCTGCCAATCTTGCAAGCCTTCTCGCTATCTCTGTTTTTCCTACTCCTGTTGGACCAATCATAATGATGTTATTGGGCATAATTTCTTCTCTCAACTCTTTGTTTACCATCTGTCTCCGGAATCGGTTTCTCAGTGCGATAGCCACTGCTCTCTTTGCCTTATCCTGTCCAATGATATATTTGTCTAGTTCTTTTACTATCTGTTTTGGTGTTAGAGAACCTACCTTGCTGAGAAGGTCGTTTTTCTTCTCTGTCATAAGAATTTCATTCACTGACGTCATTTAAATAATCACCTACCCTTTTTGCTATTCCTGAGGATGTGAGGCCAAGATTTTTCCTGAGTAATTCTGGGTTTCCCTGCTCAATAAACCTATCAGGGATTCCGATATTTAATATTCTGTTCTTTGCATTTATAGAGAGAAGAAATTCTGTAATCGAGCTCCCGAACCCCGCTTTTACTGCATTTTCTTCTACTGTTACAATTAGTTTTTTTTCTTCGAGTTCCTTCTTTATCAAAGCATTATCAAGTGGTTTTATAAACCTTGTGTTAATAACAGCGGTACTCAGTCCTCTTTCTGAAAGTATCTTTGCAGCATCGAGTGATGGATAAACCATTGACCCCGCAGCAATAATTAGAATATCTTTTCCTTCTTTTAATAATTCCCCCTTGCCAATCGGAATCATTTCAGGGTTCTTCTTTGGTGGCAGTCCTTGAACCTTTCCTCTCGGATACCTTATTGCAATCGGCCCTTTTCCATACTCTACAGCAGTATAGAGCATA
The DNA here is from genome assembly GCA_004375785.1 of Candidatus Cloacimonadota bacterium. GTDB lineage: Bacteria > Hydrothermota > E44-bin80 > E44-bin80 > E44-bin80 > E44-bin80. The sequence goes on from SOKM01000251.1 coordinate 2,288, forward strand.
TCTTTAAGTTCTATTTCATCTTTTGGTGCCATTATAATCATATTGGGAATCAATCTCAGGTAAGAAAGGTCGAATGTTCCGTGGTGTGTTGGTCCATCTTCACCGACTAAGCCACCTCTATCCATACAGAATATTACAGGAAGGTTCTGTAAGCAGACATCATGAATAATCTGGTCAAAAGCCCTCTGGAGAAAAGTTGAATATATTGCAACAACCGGTTTCATCCCTTCGGTGGCAAGCCCTGCTGCAAAGGTAACTGCATGCTGTTCTGCAATACCTACATCAAAAAATCGCTCTGGAAATTTTGATGCAAAATTATCAAGGCCTGTTCCAGTGGGCATCGCAGCGGTTATTGCGACTATTTTGGTATCTTTTTGTGCGATTTCTACCATTATATCTCCAAAGACTGTTGAGTAAGAAGGGGGTCCATCGTCAGATACAGAAAGCCCTGTTGTTTTATCAAATTTTCCCAATCCATGGAAATGTGTAGGGTCGCTCTCTGCAGGAGTGTAACCTTTTCCTTTTTTTGTTATTATATGGACAACCTTTGGACCTCTGATTCTTTTAACCTTTGAAAAGATATCTATAAGGTCAGAGATATTATGTCCATCAACAGGTCCAAAATATTCAAATCCAAGTTCTTCAAAGAGCATTGTAGGAACAATAAGATTTTTTAGACCATCTCCAATCTTGTGTGCCAGTTCCTTTATATCCTCACTAACAATAGAACTTGGCAGTTTGTTCAGGAGTTCCCAGACATCGTAACGTAATTTATGGTATGTGGGAATAGCTGATATCTTTGTTAGATATCTCCTGAATGCTCCGACATTCTTTGCTATAGACATCTTATTGTCATTCAAAACAATCAGTATATTCTTTTTAAGATGTCCGGCATTGTTTAAGCCCTCGAGGGCAATACCACCTGAAAGTGCACCATCACCAATAACAGCAACAACCTCGAATTTTTCTCCTTTGAGTTCTCTTGCTGCCACGATTCCGAGTGCAGAAGAGATGGATGTGCTTGCATGTCCTGTTCCAAAAGCATCGTACTCGCTTTCCTCCCTTTTCGGGAAACCGCTTATTCCACCATGCTGCCTCAAAGAATCAAATTCTTTTAATCTTCCTGTTAATAATTTATGAGCATATGCCTGATGGCCAACATCCCATATTATCTTATCTTTTGGTGCGTCAAAGACATAATGCAGTGCAATGGTTAATTCAATTACACCAAGACTTGGAGCAAGATGACCACCATTCTTTGATACAACATCGATTATCTTTTCTCTCATTTCCTGGGCGATTATCTTAAGCTCTGAGATGTCAAATTTCTCTAAATCCCTGGGAGAAACAATATTTTCAAGGTATTTCATCTATCAACAGGTAAAACCTTTTCCTTGGATTCATCTGGAATTAATATATCCTGTTTACAATAAATTCCGCAATATTTTCAAGCTCGGTTGTATCCCTGAATCTCAATTCTTCGTTAAAAACTGCTATTGTTTTCTCCAGAAGCTGAGTTGATTTTTTTATGGATTCTTCCAATCCGTAAACAACAGGATATGTGAGTTTCTTTTTATCGGTATCCTTATGCACACTTTTTCCAAGCGTTTTCTTAGTACTCTTGATATCGAGAATGTCATCAACTATCTGAAAGGCAAGCCCTAACATGTCTCCTGCTCGTTTTAAAGCAGCAATTTCATTCTTATAAGCATTAGCGAGGGTAGCACCGATAACCATACAGCCGGAGATAAATTTTCCTGTCTTATGAGTATGAATGTATTTCAGCAATTTCCTGTCCTTTTTATCTGAGGATGAGGTTATATCCATTACCTGACCACCTATTATACCATCTACCCCAACAGTAGAGGATAGCATTTTGTTAACCCTTAAGATGATTTCAGCACTTACTTTTGTTTTCTGTAAAACCTCAAAGGATTTTGCAAAAAGTGCATCACCCGCAAGTATTGCAATTGCCTCACCAAATTGCTTATGACATGAGGGTTTGCCTCTTCTGAAATCGTCATTATCCATTGCTGGAAGGTCATCATGAATTAAAGAATATGTATGTATCATTTCAACCGCACAGGCTGCTGGTAGTATCTGGTCAATTTTCTTTCCACCAGTTGCTCTGTATGTTGAGAGCACTAAAATGGGTCTCAATCTTTTCCCGCCTGCAAAAATGCTGTATCTCATTGCCTCTGTGATTAGTTCAGGTTCTGCTTTCACTGGTAATAATTCTTCCAGTGCACTATCGATTATCTTTTTATTGTGAGCGAGAAAATCTTTTATTTTCATTTCACATCAAATTGAAAATCTGAGAGTGAGAACGTTCCATCAGAATTTTTAATTAGTTCTTTAATCCTTTTTTCAGCTGATTCAAGTTGTGCTTTACAGATTTCTGCTGTATGAATACCTTCCTCAAAAAGATTGATTGCATCCTCAAGCGATACATCGCCTTTCTCAAGGGAGGTTACAATCTCCTCCAGTCTCTTTAGTGCCGTTTCAAACGTCATCTCTTTTTCTTTCATGTTTAAAATATTATCAAATTTTTCGTTAAGTGTCAAGGGCTAAATTTTCTTGACAAAATAAAATTTTTAGTATATATATGCTAACATGGAATGCAAGAAAGGTTGTCAGAAGGTTCTTGAGATATTAAGAAACCTGATGATAAAAGGAAAATATGATGAGGCACTAAAAATATACCTTCAGAATATCAAAGAATTCCGAAATGAACCAGATATCAGGAACATAGGAGGAGACATTTTTAACAGGCTCAACAGGATAGATGATGCAATTACTGAGTATGAGCGGTGTGAAGAACTTTACCGTGAGAGAAAACTTTATGCAAACGCAATTGCAATCTGTAAAAAGGTGCTAAGGATTGCTCCTCAATACGATTTAATATACTCTATTCTTGGAGATATTTATATGGAGGCGGGGTTGGTAGGTGAATCAATCCTCAATCATCTAAAATATGCAGAAAAGAAGAAAAAATCTTCAAGTCACTTCAACTTAAAAGAAATATTTAATAAGATCGTTGAAATATTTGGTGAGGAAAATAAAATTTTACTTCAGACTCTTCCTGTTTTTCCTGAAGCTAAGAAAGAATTTGAGAATTTTCTAAAGATGAGAGGATGTTCAATAACAGCACAGAAAAGGGACCTCATAGAGAAGATAAAAAGAGACCCTGAATATGAGACTTTCGAGAGAGTAGTGGAAATGGAGTTATACAGGTCACGAAGGTATGTTCGCCCTTTTTCAATATTTACAATAGAATTGAGTTTTTTAAGGTCAAAAGATGAAAGCTGTTTAGAAGAGATGGAGAAACTTTTTGGAATACTTAAAAATAATCTGAGAACAATAGATTATATTTTCTTAAATGCTGATGGTTTCTTTTATGGATTACTACCTGAAACTTCTTCTGATGGTGTATTTATTTTGAGTGATCGACTTGTAAACAGAATGAAAGATCTTTGCAAAGACCGAACAGACATCTCGATGAAATGGTCAACATATCCGAAGGATGGTCAGAAGACAGAAGAGTTACTTGAAGCGTTAGAAAAAAGTGGTCAGGTATGTTTTCAATGAATAAGGTTTCAGAAAAATCTGAAACCT
>SOKM01000300.1 GCA_004375785.1 Candidatus Cloacimonadota bacterium
AAAATTAAAATCATTAATTAACGAGATTATCGAAGACCGTTTTCGTGGCGGTCAGTTAAATAATTCTCAATTAACACTTGTAGACTTGAAAAAGATTGGTGAAAGCTTCCTTCCTATTCTTGTCGGGATGCATCACCTCCGTGTTGAACACCTAAAATAGCCACTAAGGCACAAAGGCACAAAGGATGAAAATGGGTTATGGACCACGGGCAGGAAAATGCTCAGTAAACCCAGCACAGGGTTTGTGCTGGGTAAAGCCTGTTATGGCGTCGGTAACGGTTAGGGTGACGAAGCCCGTATCGTAGAGCGTCAGTCGGTAACGTGGATGGCAGTAATTAAAGTTTTTATGATTTGGAAGTGCATGGACTGATTTTAAGGGACGAAAGACTTAACCGTAAGCCGATACGGGCATCGTAACCGTAAAACGATAAACGAGATTATAATCTTGGTGTTTTAGTGTCTTTGTGGCAAATATAGATACAAAAAGTGATAATTTTTAGTAATCTCACCGAAGAAAAGATAGATAATGCAATCCTTAAAAAATTAGGAAGAGTAATATTAAAGGAGGAAGGGATAAAGGGTAACGAGAGTATTAACTGTGTCTTTACGGATAATAAGTACATAGAACACTTAAACAGAGAATACAGAGGAAAGAATAGCCCAACAGATGTTATTACCTTCTCTTTTGTTGAAGGTGAAGGTGCTGAATATAGAAAAGGGATGTTCGGTGATATTTACATTTCTCTTGAAATGGTTCGTGATAATGCAAAGAAGTATGGGCAGAATTTTATTGACGAGTTAAAACTTCTTTTTGTTCACGGAATGCTTCATCTTTTGGGGTATTATGACGAAGAAGAGAAGGATATGAAGACAATGAGGTCGAAAGAAAGATATTACTTAAATAAATGACAAAATTCATTATTCTTTTCATAGTTTGTAGTCTTCTACTTTTACTTTCCGCATTCTTTTCGGGTTCTGAAACTGCCCTCTTCTCCCTGAGTGAAGCGGAGATAGAGGGAATGAAAACCGTTGGGAAAAGAAGAAAACACTTTTTTGATAATCTGCTCCATACACCCCACAATCTGCTAACAACAATTCTTTTATCAAACACTGTTGTTAATGTTGCTTTCTCGTTTCTCATCACACTTGTTTTTCTTGAGCTTGTTCCACATCTTCGTTTGAATGTGAAGCTTGGGATGTTACTTGATATAGTTATCATTACCACCTTTCTTTTGATTTTTGGTGAGTTTACTCCAAAGTTTTATGCTTTGAGGAGGAAAAAAGAATTTTCAGAAAAGAGCGTAACCCTGCTCTGCTACTTGGTGTTTCTGCTGAGCCCCTTTGTGTATCTTTTCAACCTTTTTAATAGGTGGATTATCAGTATAACAAAGAGCAAAGTAAGAAAAGAAATCTCCTACAGTGAGCTTAAAACATTATTTGAGGTAAGTGAAAAAGAAGGGGTTTTTAAGTGGGAGGAAAGAGAGATAATAAACTCCCTTTTTACATTAACAGAGAGTATTGTATCTGAGATAATGGTACCAAGAACAAAAGTTTTCTCTTTCAGTGGCGAAATGAAGATTGCAGAGGCATATTCATTGTTATTGAAAAAACCATATTCCCGTGTTCCTGTTTATTCAACAAGTGAAGAAAAGATTGATGGCATCCTTTATCTAAAAGATCTTCTTATGTACAGAAAAGAAAAAGACAGGAAGATTAAGACTCTCCTGAGGGATGCATTTTTTGTTCCTGAAAAAATGAGACTGAAGGACCTTTTTCTTGAATTCAGGAATAAGAGCGTGCATTTTGCAATTGTCGTTAACGAGTTTGGTGGAGTTGAAGGTATAATAACAATGAATGATATATTGGAAGAGATGGTTGGGAGTATAAAGGGTGAATACGACAAGGCAACTCGGCCGCTCTACAGGTATATTTCAAAGAATGAAATATTGGTGGATGGAGAGCTTAAAATCGATAATTTCCCGGAGAACTTTTACAAACAACTCCCTCGGGGAGATTACGAAACCATCGGTGGGTTTATTTTAGCAAATATGGGAAGGGTCCCAGAAGAGGATGAGTTCTTTGTTTATAAAGATCTGGTTTTTACAGTAGTAAAGTTGGATGGAAGGAAACTGGCGAAAATTCTTATTAGGAAAAGACAAAAACAAGAAAAGAAAATTGGCTTATGATAAAAATAGCCCGCAGATTTGCACAGATTTATTTATGAGTATAAAAAACAATGAATAAGACGAAGGAATTTTTTATAACAAATCTATCAGTGGGAATCTGTTTTATCTGCGAATATCTGCGTGCTTATTTTAAGAGGAGTTAATTGCTTTATTTAATTCTCTTTTTCATTTTTTTGCTCTTTATTATCTTCTTTACTGCAACTGAAATTGCATTAATCTCAGCAAGTCCAATTAAAATAAGGCATCGAGCTAAATCAGGAGATAGAAGGGCAAAGCAGATAATTGGATTTTTTTCACAACCAGAAGGCTATTTTGCTACGATACTTGTAGGAACAAATTTCTTTGTTGTTGCTATAACTGTTATAGCAACAAGGGCTTTTTCACACTACTGGGGTTTCACAGGAAAGGTTCTCACTACTTTTATTGTCTCTTTTTTTATACTCTTTCTTGGAGAAATAATCCCTAAGTCCTTATCGAGGATTTATGCAAACAGTGTTGCATTAATTAACTTTCCTTTATTGAAAGGTTTCCACATTCTATTTTTCCCTTTTTCCTGGCTCGTCAGAGCAATTTCCCATCTTATCCTTTTTAGAATTGAGGGAAATAAAAACCGAATGTTCAAAGAGGATATTAACCGTGAAACATTACAATGGGCGTTGCAAAGAACTGTAATGGGTGATAAAATCAGGAAGATTGATAAAGAAATCTTCTCAAAGATTTTCCAGTTCAGTGAAAAACCTGTATCTGATGTAATGATACCTCGAGTGGGAATGAAAATGATAAAGTATCCTTTTAAGATCAAAGAAGTGCTAAGAATGGCAGAGATGACAGGCTTATCCCGTTTTCCTGTTTACAGGCAGGACACAGACAGAATCATGGGGATATTAACAATAAAGGATGTTTTTATAAAAGAGCATGATAGGATAAGTGAAATGATAAGACCTGTTAAGTTTGTGCCACCAAACAAAAGATGTGATGCGCTTCTCTCTGAATTGAAAGATGAGACAACGCATATGGCTGTTGTTGTTAACGAGTATGGTGAGACAGAAGGTCTTGTTACTCTGGAGGACCTTGTTGAAGAACTTTTCGGTGAGATAGTAGATGAATTTGATACGAAGGACAAAGAAGGGATGATAAAGAAGATAGATAGTAAAAAATATCTCGTAAGAGGTTTGAGTAGAGTGAATGAGATAAACGAAGAATTGAATCTTAATATTCCTACCGGAGACTATGACACAATAAGCGGTTTCATTATGGACTATCTTCAGAAGTTGCCAACAGAAGATACAAAGATTGAAATGGAAAAATGTAGATTAATTGTAAAGGAGATGGATGGACAGAAGATTAAAAGAGTTATTGTTGAAATTAAGGAAATTTAGCTCCTTGTCATTGTGAGTTCTTCATCCTGCATGGCTTATGCGAAGCAATCTCATATTCCTGATTTTATTATTTTTATAACTCTTATATTCTCTTACAATCCCTGTTAATTTTGTTTTTTTCTTGACAAGACTTTTTCAGAGTGATAAACTAATTACAACATAAAGCAATGTAGTTATTTGCAATCAAACACTTCTTACCAGAGGAGGTTGGAATGGTAAAAAAGTTATTTTTAGTAGTATTGTTTATATTGATTACTTTTGCACTTTGCTTCGGTGCTGAAGAATATCTCCTAAGGGTTGAATTAACAAAAGATAGATTGGCTCCGTTTTTTGAAAAGGGTTTGAAGGTGGTGAGTGAACTTGAAAACTCAGCAATCCTTGTTTTAGAAGGTTCGGATTTATATAAAATTTCACCTTATTCCTATCAGGTCCTTGATGAGGAGCCACAGGAAGGGGACTACTATCTTGTTCGTCCACTGAATTTACAAATTGATTTAACTAAATACGGTGAAATTCTAACAATAGATGGAAGGGACTACCTCATTAAGATTAAAAGAGGAATGCTCGAGGAATTGATAAAAGAAAAGGTTATGATTAGCAGATTGTCACTTAAGCCCATTTTAATAAAAGGCGAAGTCCCTCCACTGCGCTTCAGAGCAAACCCGATTGTCCAGGTGATTGTTAATCGAGTTGAGCCTGACAGCGTATTGAGTTTTGTAAGAAGGCTTCAGGATTTCAGGACGCGGTATTCTACGCATGACTCCTGCTTTGCTGCAGCAAATTATATTGCAAATAAATTTAATGCCTACGGATGTGATTCAATCTTTCTTCAATACCACACTTCGGGTCATGCTCCAAATGTTATTGGTGTAAAACGTGGAGTTCTCTATCCTGACAGCATATACACAGTAATCTGTGGGCATTTTGATGCAGTCTCAGACCAGGCACCCGATATTGCACCGGGCGCAGATGATAATGCCAGCGGCACGGTGGGGGTAATTGAAGCGGCTCGCGTGATGAAAGACATTGACTTTGAATATTCGGTGAGGTATATTGCTTTTTCAGGTGAGGAGTTTGGTCTTTATGGGAGTTATTATTATGCATCGTTAGCACGTTCACAGGGCGATAGCATACTCGGGGTCTTAAATGGTGATATGATTGCTTATGTTGATGCCCTGCCAGAAAGCATAGAGGTGATTGCCAAAATTTCGAATCCACCTTGCGAACCATTTGCAGATTTCTTTATTGCGTGTGCAGATACTTATACGACACTTCTTACAAGAAAGAGAATGGTCTTCTCGGCACCTTATTCTGACCATGCTCCATTCTGGGATAATGGCTATCTCGCCCTCTGTAATATTGAAGATTCTCCCCCAGTTAACCCACATTATCACCTTACAAGTGATACAATTGGTGCAGGATACAATAATAATGCTTTTTCAACAGAGGTGATTAAGGCAGAGATCGCTGCCTTATCGGTGATGGCAAGACCTTTTATGAATTCCTACCTTACGATTCTGTTTAACTGGATTGATGACCCGTCTCCGGGAGGAAATGGTAACGGAATGTGGGAGAGTGGGGAAGAGGTTGACCTTGTTGTTCAAATCTTCAATGCTGGGTTCGATACAGCTGAAAACTCAAATGCTTCGATAAGCACTTCTGACCCTTATGTCACAATAATAAATGGAAGTTCAAATTTAGGTGATATTTTACAACAAGATACTGTTGAAGCTTTATTTAGAGTCAAAGCCGATAACTCCACTCCCTTAGGGCACCTGGTAGATTTTGACCTGAATCTAACCTGTATTGGTGGAACCTGGGATTATACATTACAGGTCTATATTAATCCCCTTCCACATCTTATTTATCAGCATAGTGCCGTTTTGGGTGGAAATGGGAATGGAATCCTTGACCCGGGCGAGACCGCCAATCTTATTGTTACATTAAAGAACGAAGGTGCTCGAGATGCAGAAAATGTTACTTCTATACTTCAGAGCCTCTCTCCCTATGTTACGATAAACGATACCTCTGGTAATTTTGGAACTATTGCAGTTGGAGATACAGCAAACAATGCTACTGACCCGTATATAGTTACGGCTGATACCTCAACCCCGAGTGGTACGACTGTGGGACTCAGAGTAATTGTTGAATCTGGACTCTACACCGATACCCTGACGTTTCAACTGGTTATTGGAAAGAAACAGTATTATATCTGGAATCCTGACCAAACGCCAATGCCTGGGGAGAATTGCCATACGATTCTGAGTAATTTAGGCTTTATTGGTGATTATGGAACGAGCCTTGCACAGGATTTAACTCTGTATCGAGCAGTTTTCGTTTGTGTTGGAATCTTCCCGAATAATTATGTTATTGATAATAACAGCCATGAGGCGGCAAGGTTGGTCGATTATCTGCAGAATCAGGATGGGAGGATGTATCTTGAGGGTGGCGAGGTCTGGTATTATGACCCACACTATAATGATGGATACGATTTTGGACCACTCTTTAGTATTAATTCTACTGATCCTGGGTATGATGAACTTGTAACTATTCTCGGGCAGAGTGGAACGTTTACTCAAGGGATGGATTTTTCTTACAGTGGTGAAAACTACTATATAGACCATATAAGTCCTCAAGGAACTGGATTTCTTATCTTCAAGAATTCGTCTCCTGAATATGACTGTGGGGTAGCGAATGATGCAGGAACATATCGAACAGTTGGAACTTCGTTTGAGTTAGGCTTGCTCAACGATGGTACTCCGCCCTCAACCCGCGCTGCATTATTGGATTCTATTATGAAGTTTTTTGGCATTCCAAAGCCCGGTATTGATGAGAAAGATAGCTACAAAGGATTTCCCCTAAAAACAAAGTTGGGTTTACTGTATCCGAACCCATTTTATGATAAATTGGTGATAAGATATCAAATAGGGCAGAGAGCAAAGGGCAGAGAGCATAGAGCGAAAGGCATAGAGTTGAAAATCTACGATGTGACTGGAAGGTTAGTTAAAGACTTTTTACTTTTACCTTTTAACTTTTCACTTCCTACTTCAGTAGAGTGGGATGGTAGGGATGGTTTTGGGCATCCAGTTTCCGCAGGCATTTACTTTATCTATTTTAAGGCAGGTGATTATAAGAGTATCAAGAAGGCAATCCTGATAAAATAGAAAATTTTTAGAGTGTAATGTCTCCTGACATTGCAGCAAAAGTAGCGTTGGGGCTTGTCCCCAACATTGGTAAATCGAGATTGCTTCGGGAGTGAATATGAAAGCATACTTGCAATGACAGTTTTTTATGGTATTGTAACGTGGTTGACTGAATATTTACAAATAATGAGTTATGGAGAGACCTGGTATCTAACTGTAATTCCAATCTTTATAGCTGTAATTATGCATATAAGCAATATGAACAGGATGAAGAGTACATACAGAGAGTTGAATGGGGGGGTGATCCGAACAAGAGAAAACCTCAAACTCGTGCGGGATGCCATCAATCTCAGTATGATGCTGGCAATCATATATATAAGTATGTTCGTTATTTTGTTTCTTACTATTGCGTTTTTCGTTTTCTCTCGTAAAATCTTAATACTCACAGGAGGAGGACATCTTTTTGTCTTCGGTATAGTTACCCTGCCGTTAGGTCTGTGGGGAAGGACAGCAGAGAGGTTAATTAAAACACTAAAGGTGGAGTCCGAAGACCCCGTAATAGAGAAGAAATATAAGCAGTTTCTTATGCAGTGGGAACAACCCCGGCTAAAACTGCCAGACTAAATGAGTAAAGAGTAACAGGTGAGCCATCTTGGCTCACAACTTTCAACGAGGCTGAAAGTCCTCCTACGTTGAAACTTCGGCGGATACAATCCGTCTGCAGCTTTAGCGTAAGCGGGCCTCGCCTGTTGCTTATAGGAAACAATCTCATATTTCCGATATTATTATTTTTATAACTCTTATATTCTCTTACAATCCCTGTTAATTTTTTTCCTTGACAAGACTTTTTTAGAGTGATAAACTTATTACAGCATAAAACAATGTAGTTATTAGCAGTCAGACATATCTAACCAGAGGAGGTAAAGATGTTATGGTTATTAACCTTTCTTATTGGAATCACAATTCAGCCTTATAATGGTCGTTATGTGATTCCCGAAGCCAATATCCATTACATAAACAACTTCTTCCCCGATAGCACCATTGATTATCGCATAGATAGAGAAAAGAATTGTATTTATATTACTGCGAAAGGTATTCCTATCGCAGCATTTCCTGATAGACAGACTCAGATGTTAAAAAAACAAGCAATGCGTTCTGATGGTATAGTCGAAATCTGGTTTCCCGACAGTACAGGAGGTGTTCTTTATCCTGAGGAATTTGTATTAAATTCTCTGAATAACAAGGTTTATGTAATAGGCAGATATTTTAGAAATGTGGCTGTCTGTGAAGCAGAGACCGGTGTAAGAGTCCGTACAATCCAAACAGGTAGGGGAACAATTTCCCTTGGGTATAATGCAACAAACAATAAGGTTTATTGTACCAACTTTTATGATAGCACCGTAAGTGTGATTGATGGTGCAACAGATACTATAATCAAAAACATCAAAATTGCATCCAGACCTTACGATTTAGCCTGGAACAACATTAATAATGCAATCTATTGTGCTATCCCGTACTGTAATAATGTAGCAGTTATTGACGGTGTGGCAGACACGCTCATTACAGAAATTCCCATTAGAAACTATCCAAGCCGTCTGCTCTTTAATTCACTCTCGAATAAGATTTATTGCATTTCTCAAACCGATGTTTCAATAATTAATTGCAATAACAATAATGTAATATCCAGTATTCCAGTTAACTTCGGTTACCTTTTAGCGTTTAATTCGACAAATAATAAAGTCTATTGTGTGAGCTCGTACGATGATAATGTTTCGATAATCGATGGTGTAGGAGATACGCTGATTACAACGGTCGCACTTAACGATTTGTCTACTTGTATTGCGTATAGCTCTGTTATGAACCGAGTGTATATCGGACACGGTCCTACCCATGATATCTATGTCATAAATGGGAACACTAATCAGATCATTACAACAATTAACTTAGGAGAGTGGACCGAATCCATGGTTTGTGATTTATTAGATAATAGGCTCTTTGTTGCCACAGACTACGATCGCGCAATCGTAATTGACTGCAGTACAAACGGAATAATAGGTTACTTGCCAGCGGGTGTTTTGCCGCAGGGTATATTCTGGGATGGAGACTACAATCAGATATGGATAGCCAATACAGGTGCTGGCAACGTTCCGGGTTATACTTTAGATGGATACTCAGGGGATTTACTCCAGCATCAATTTCGAACCCCTATTGGTCTTCCACCTTATTCATCTGCTTTTAACAATTTGAATAACAAACATTATTCAACAAGCCGTGCTGACAACTATATTTCACTTCTTAATCTGAACTCACCAGGAAAAACAAATCTCAAAAAAGTGAAAGATGGACCCCGGGATTTAGTCTATAATTCTCTTATGAATAAAATCTACTGTGCCAACAGGTGGGATAATCGGATTTCAATTATTGAAGGCAATTCAGACTCGACCATAACTGAAGTATGGGTAGGCTCTTCTCCAGTTGCATTAGCATTGAATCTGACTGATAATAAGATATACTCGGCAAACTCTGGTGCTGACAATGTTTCTGTAATAGATGGAAATAGCAATAATTACATAACTACTGTTCCAGTAGGTTCATCTCCATACTCCCTATTATGGAATTCCATAGATAATAAGATCTATACAGGCAATTTTGGGGAAGGTACAGTGAGTATAATAGACAGTCACGTAGATACAGTATTAACTACTATCAATGTAGGCACTTCTTATTGGGGATTATCGTTTACTCTTAATACTGTAAATGATAAGGTCTATTGTGCAAATTATGCAAGTGATACAATAACAGTTATAGATGGAATAACCAATCAAATAGTGACTATTATTTATCTTGGAGCAGATAAGTATCCGTTCACGCTTGCTTATAATTCTGTAAATAACAAGGTTTATTCTGCAAATATCTTCGAAGGCTCCATCTCAATAATTGATGGCAATGTGGATTCTGTTATCACAACAATTCCAGTCAACGGAGGCCCTTATTCGTTGCTCTATAACCCCATTGATAATGCTCTCTACTGTGCATATGTTAATACTTCCCAGGTGCAGGATGCAATTATGATTATAGATGGAGAGACCAACAGTATTATTGATGATTTTTCCATTGATTCTTATATTAGTGGTTATGGAGTCGATTCACCACAGAAGGCTTTGGTGTTAGACTCGCTTGATAACATTATCTATCTTTGTCACTATTATACAAGCAAAATATCAAAGATAGAAGGGTTAGTTCAGGGAATTGAAAAAGGCAGGAATAGTCCTGTAAGGTTCCCCTTACTCAAGGTATTTCCGAACCCATTTGTTTCGTGTCTTGAGATAGAGTATTCGCTGCCTAAATTAAGTCATGTGGGAATGCAGATTTATGATGTGTCGGGTCGTTTAGTTGAATCCTTTCCAAGTGAGGTCCAGGAGACTGGAAAGCACAGGATAAGCTGGATGCCATCAGGGAAAAACCTCAAATCTGGTGTCTATTTTGTAAGAATGAACATAGGAAAACAGAATTATATAAAAAAAGTGATCTTTCTTCCAACGAAATGAGCTACGATTCTCACTCATAATTTGTAATAATGTTTTTGGTATCCGAAACGTTTTAAGGTACGAAAAGGCTTACGCAGGCTGATCCTTCGGCTTCGCTCAGGACATGGCCTGCGGATACATTAGTAAACAATTATGAAAAAAAGAATATACTGTAATTTTGTGGTGAGTTCTGTAGGGAAGATTGGTGTGGTTTTTACGGGTAAGGAGGTCTTGAGGATTGGGCTCCGTGTGCAAAAAAGAAATTTCTTGAAAATAGTAGAAAAAGAGTTTGGATGTATGGTGAAAATAAAAAAGAACTCTCTTTTTAAAGATTTTTCTCAAGAAATCAAAGAGTATTTTGAAGGTAAGAGAAAAAGGTTTGATATTCCTGTTGCTATTGACGGCACTGATTTTCAGGTAAAGGTATGGTTATGTGCAATGAAGATTCCTTATGGAAAAACCGTTACCTATGGAGTGCTTGCAAAGGAAATTAAGAGACCAAAAGCAGCACGTGCTGTTGGTGGAGCAATGAGAAGAAACCCCCTTCCTTTACTTATTCCTTGCCACAGAGTTATTGGGGTGGACGGAAAACTCGTGGGATTTCAACCATCGATTGAGATAAAAAAGTTTCTTCTCAATCTCGAAGGAGCTTTACCACCACCCACTTCTTACAGATAAATAATACCAGTAAGCAGTAGGCAGTAAGGAGTAGGCAGACAGTATAAGGCACAAAGACACAGAGATTTATATAAAAGCGTCACGTGAAGGAGTTGCCAAACCATAATGAACAAATCACAAACAATACAAAAAAGAAAATCAACAGGGATTGAAAGAGAACTTAAGAGATATGTAGAAAAATAAAAAAATTTCTTTAAATCTCTTAATTCCCTGTCAAAAAACAGAAATTGTGGAATTGTATATTGTTTGGAATTTGTCTATTGGGGATTGTGTATTGGAATCTATTCATCGGTCAATCTCCTAAACCCCCTGTTAATAATAGAATTGAAACTTTTGCAGAAAATTTTTCAAAAAAAATGTATTTTTTCCTTGACAAAAAAATATTTTTCTGTATAATTGTATTTACTTATCTCTAATTATAGATAAGTATAGAAAATTATAAATAATTATGGCTATATCGTTAAAAAGAATTGATCCGAATAAATTTTATACCATTGAGGAGATTTCAAATCTTCTTGATCTGAGTTCACAAACTATAAGAAAGTTCTTGAGAGAAGATAAAATGAAAGGAAAGAAGATTGGTAGAAGATGGCATATACTTGGTAAGAATGTAATCAACTTTGTTAAAGAATAGAGGTAATTATGTTTGGAAAAAAGAAATCTGTTGTAGGTCTTGACATTGGTAGCTCACAAATCAAAGTAGTTGAACTTTCAGGATACCCCAAAGCAACTGCTATCTTGAAAGTGGGAATTGCCCCCCTTTTACCTGATGCTATTGTAGATGGAGAGGTGATGGATAGGGAGGTGGTCATTGATACAATTAAGACAGTTTTCGAGAAATATAACATTCAGTCAAAGGATGTTGTTGCATCAATTTCAGGAAGGGGAGTTATTGTTAAAAAAATTACTATGGATAAGATGAAAAGAACTGAAGTTTCAGAACAGATTAAATGGGAAGCTGAGCAACATGTCCCTTTTGATATTGAAGATGTCTCCTTAGCCTTTGAAATTATTAATCCTGATACTGGTGAAGGACAGATGGAAATTCTTCTAATAGCAGCTAAAAGTGAGGTTGTTAATTCATACGTTAGTCTCATAAAGGAAATCGGTCTTATTCCTGTTGTGCTTGATATTGCAGCATTCGCAATACAGAATATTTATGAATTTAACTATCCATTATTGCCCGATAAACTGATTGCTCTTGTTACTATCGGAGCAGAACTAACAAATATTAGTTTTATAATCAACAATGTTAACCATTTCACAAGGGCTGTTTTCTCAGCAACTAACAGTTGTTCTCAAAAAATTCAGAGAGAACTCGGATTGAACAGAGCTCAATCCGAACAACTAATTAGGGGAGAGACAGTTGAAGGGGTGGATGCAGAAAATGTGGATAAATTTTTTCAGGAGTTCGCAGATGAAGTAGCAATAGGACTCGATAAGGTTATTCCATTCTTGCCAGGGGAGAAAGAGAAGATTGACAGGATTGTGCTTTGCGGCGGCGGTGCGTTGATTCGTGGTCTTGTTGATTATCTAAAGAATAGATTTGATACAGAAGTTATAATTATAAATGCGCTACAAAATATAAAATACGACCCGGCTATTTTTGAGGAGGAGAGAGCAGAGAAAATTTCTCCTATAATCGCAGAAGCAGTTGGGCTTGCTTTGAGAGGATAGAACTGTAAGATATTTAATTATAAAGAATAGGAGCAATTATGGTTAGGATAAATCTTCTTCCAAAAGAAGAAAAGGTTAAAAGGAGAATTGGAATTCCAAGACCTTCTATTAAGATGCCAACAGGGATAGAAAATTATTTAGGGATAGGTCTTGTAATATTGGTTATAATTATTTTAAGTGTTATTCATATAGGGCAGAAAAAGACCATGGCTCACTTAAAAACCAATATTGCGGAGACCAGACTTGAGCTCAGAAAGCTTGATGAGGTTGTAAAGCTTGTTAAAGAACTTGATAAAAAAAAGAAGGACCTGGATGCAAGAATAGAGATAATAAGAGATTTGAACAGGGGAAGATTCGAGAAGACTCAATTTCTCTATAGATTGAGTTCTTTAATCCCTGATTATTGCTGGATTCAGAGCATGGAAGTAAGAGGGCAGGCTATTGTAATAAAAGGTATTACTTTTTCAAATCAGGTTATTGCTGATTTTATGAAAAGGCTTCAGGCTGAAAAAATCTTTAGAAGTGTAGAATTAATGAACATTGTTGGAAAAGAGATAGAAAAACATAGTGTTATGGAATTTGACCTTCATACTACTCTTGTGTCAGAGTCAAGCCCTTCCGCAACAAAAGCACCTCCTAAAGCAAAGGCTGCAAAATCTAAGCAAGGGGGGAAAACAAAATGAAAGGCTTAACTAAATTACTTATATTTATTGCTGTTTCAGTGATTCTTGTTGTTTTGTATCATTTTCTTATCCATACAAAATCGTCAAAGGAGATAAAAAAGTTCAAGGAGATTTATAGTATTGTTAGCGATTCTTTGAGCCAGGCAAGATTGATAGCAAATCGTTTACCGGAAACACAAAGGGAATATAATTTTTTAAAAAAACAATGGATTGTTGCAAAGGGTATGCTTCCGAGTGAAAAGATAACAGAACAGTTGTTAAGTATTATTTCGAAGGCTGCAACTCAAAACAACATAAAAGTCCTTTCTTTTAAACCCGGAAAACTCACAGCCAGCAAAGTATCGTCTAAACAGAATTTACAGGAATACCCTTTGAGTATTAAAATATTGGGTTCATATCATCATACTGGAAGATTTTTTAGCGATATTGGGAATCTTAAAAGAATTATAAGGATTGCCAATGTCAAGATGACCGGGAAAAAAGAAAAAGGAATAGAAACAGTCTTTACAGCAACAAGTTATGTTTATTCTGGTGTAGTGGAAAAGAAAAGTAAGAAAGATGTTAAAAAGCCAAAAAAATAGGAGTGGATATTTAAAAATGAAAAAAATAAAAACCATTTCGTATTTTATCTTCCTTGTAATCTTTTTCCTGGTTCATTCTGGATGTAAAGGAGGAAATCCCTTTAATTTCTTTATTGGGAAGATGTCTAAATCTGTCAATAAGGGAGAGCAACCTGGTACACCAAAAAGTTTAGGTGAAAAGAAAGGAAAAGGCACGGAAGACAGCTTAAAAAAACCTTCTAAAACTGATACCGAAAAAAGTGAGGAAGATTCTTTAAGCATTCTTGAAGCAGCACTTGGTATAGAGCGTTTCTATTACAGCAGTGGGGGAAGAAGGGATCCTTTTGAGACGTTATTCAAAGGAAAAGAGTTAAATGTAGAAAATGTAAAACTTGTAGGTACTATATGGGGACCTAAAGGGAGGTTTGCCCTCCTTAAGGAACCGGCAGGGACTGGTTATGTTGTGGGAATTGGAGACAGAATCGCTGATGGAAGGGTTATTGATATCACAAGCTCAAGTGTTACATTTCAGATAACAAAATTTGGAGTGACATCAAAAATCACTCTGATTTTAGAAGAGCAGGAAGAACAATTAAAGTAGAGAGGTGATAAGATGGCTAAAAAAAGAGTTTTTTTCTTGAAGATTGCACTCCCTTTGCTTTTAGTGCTTTTGATTTCTTTTCCGCTCCAGAGTGTTCAGCTACTTGATATAGCAATAAGCGGTACTGCAGGGGAGACAAGGATTAGTGTCAGTTTCGATCAATCAATTAATTACACAGAGTTTACGATGGAAAACAAATTGATTTTTGATCTCCTGGAGACTTCAAGTGGGCTCGATGCTAACAAATTTGAAGATTTAAATCGTGGTGGTGTTTCATCGATTACGCTGATACCCTTTTATACAGCAAATCTTCTACGACTAACATTCGGGCTTACAAATTCCGTGACATATACGGCATCTTCCGAGGATAATAAACTCCATATCAGTTTCCCTAACCCTGTTGGAAAATCTTTTGAGCCATGGAATGCTTCTGACCAGGAGATTACTCCATCGAGTCTTGGTTACGAGGAAACATACGAAGTTCCAGGGATGATATCTCTGGACCTTGAGGATGCAGATATTAAAACCATACTGAGAGCGATGGCTCATTACGGTGGTAAGAATGTTGTTGCAGGTGAAGAAGTTAAAGGTTCAATTACGATGAAACTATCCAATGTTACCTGGAAGCAGGCATTTGATGTGATTGTAAAGACTGCAGGTTTCTCATATAGAGAGGAAGAGAACATTATTCGAGTGGCAAAAGGCTCAACGTTTGATAAGGAAAGGGAGAGCAGCGAGTTAGCCCAGCCAATTGTCCACAGAGTATACAAACTTTCATTTGCAGAGCCCAAAGAAGTAAAGAAAAATGTGGATAAACTGATTTCAAGAAAAGGTAAAGTTGAAGTAGACGACAGGACAAACTCTCTTATTATTTCAGATATCGAATCGAGGCATTTAGATATAAAGGCATTGCTTGATATCCTCGATGCCCCCAATCCACAGGTAGATATAGAGATTCGGGTCGTTGACATTGACTATGACTTTGGCAGGAAACTTGGGATAAGCTGGAGCGTCACGAATCTAAGAAGTAGAAGGATTAACATAGAAGGTTCAGTAACCCATACTACTCCAATTGCAGGTGTTACTGATATTGCTATTGGAAGTATTAGAAATTTTGCAAGGATTAGTGCAGACCTAGATTTATACGAAAAAGAAGGTAAAACAAAAACAATTGCAAATCCGAGAATAACTGCTCTGAACAACAGGGAGGCGGAAATTCTGGGTGGAAAGAAGTTCCCGGTTTATGTTCTTGACCAGGCTGGTAATGCTACTACAAGATATTATGAAGTCGGAACGAAGCTCAAGGTTACTCCTCATATAAATTCTGCGAACGAGATAACGATGGATATTGAAGCAGAGCTGAGTAATGTTGACCCTACCTCATTAATCATTACCTCGACAGAGGCAAAAACAAGACAGCTGGTAAAGGATGGTGAGACCGTTGTTCTTGGCGGATTTATTCGCGAGGAAGTACAGTACAGCGAGGAAGGTGTGCCCATCCTGAGAAGTATACCCCTCATTGGTTTTCTTTTCAAATCAATGGAAAAAAGAACAACAAAAAGGGAGGTTTTGATTTTCTTGACTCCGCATATTATAAAGTATTATTGAATATCATTACACTTTAAAAAACGCTCGCAACTGCGAGCGTTTTTTAGTTAAACTATAAAATTTAACATATGATTCTGTAAAAGGAAAATTAAACAATGGTAAAGAATGAAGATCTTGTTTTTACAGACGACCTAACTAAGGTTTTCAATAGACGTTTTCTTCTTAGAAGAATGAAGGAAGAGATAGGGAGTGCAGAGAAGAACAGGGAGGAATTTTCCATTATTTTAATGGATATTGACCATTTCAAAATTGTTAATGATTCTTTTGGACATCTTGCAGGTGATGAAGCTTTAAAACTTTTTGCAGGTTTCTTAAAAGACTCTTTTAGAAAAAACGATATTGTTTGCAGATATGCTGGAGACGAATTCGTTATAATCCTTCCCGTCTCGGATATAAAGAGAAGCATGAAAAGCGGTAAAAGAATTATTGACTTATTAGATAAAAAAGAATTCTCTCTGAAATCGGTCGGTGCAAGTATTAAGCTTTCCACGAGTATGGGAATTGCAGGTTTCCCAGAGGATGCGAAAACTCCGAGGGAACTCCTAAAGATTGCTGATAAAGGGCTATATGAAGCAAAAAGAATGGGTGGGGGTAGGATAATAAAACACAGAGAATTACGAGAAATTGATAAGGAAATTATTCTTAATTTTGAAAAATTTGTTGGAAGGAATGATACGCTTTCACTATTTAAAACAACCCTTGAAACAGTTTCCAGAGGAGAAGGGAAGGTTTTATTTGTTACGGGAGAGATTGGAATAGGTAAAACACGGCTTGTTAAAGAAGCAATGCGATATGCAGATTTGATAGGTTTCAAAATTTTTGAAGGAAGGGCACATTCACAAAAGATTATACCGCCATATTTTCTCTTTGGCTCACTTATTGAGAATATTGTCAGGGACTTTGATACCAAAATGCTAAAAAAAGTAATGAAGGAAATTTCTGTATGGCAGAAAGGTCTCAGGTGGATTGTCCCAGATATCCATGTTAGTAATGGGAGTGAAAAAGGCATTAAGGATGAAACAGGGGAGATTCAGAAACATTATCTGTTTGAGGCAATTACGAGGTTCCTTGGAGAAATCTCGAAATATGGTCCCATCTTTTTATTCCTTGATAACCTCCAATGGTCTGGAGAAGATGATATCGAAGTCTTGAGCTATGTGATAAGGAATTTTGCAAAAGAGAGAATTCTTATAACAGGTGCATACAGGGAGAGCGAAATAGGGGATGAGAATCCATTAAAACATCTGATTCGTTCATTCTCACAAGGAGGTTTAATCGAGAAGATTGCTCTTGGGTCACTATCTGATGGAGAAACAAGAGAACTTATAAGTGTAATTTTAGGTCTTTGGGATGTTCCTCCTGATATTGTTAGTTTTATAAATGGGATTACTGAGGGTAATCCTTTCTTTATAATTGAGGTCTTGAAGATACTTGTTGAAAAAGGATATGTATATAAAACAGGTGTAGCATGGAATTTTCTTAAAGTGAAAGAGATGGTGCTGCCCGAGAGAATCTCTGATATTCTGAAAGAAAAAATGGAATCTCTCAGCCATGAAGCAAGAAATTTACTTATGACGGCATCTGTCATAGGTGAAATTTTTTCTTTAGAAAATTTGAGGTTTATTACTGAAGAGAATGAAGGATACTTGATTGATTTACTTGATGAAGGACTGAAGAAAGGTATCATTTTTGAAGCGACAGGTGGAACAGGAGAGTTTTGTTTTGCACACCGTATGATGCAAACAGTGTTTTATAATTCCCTATCGGGTGGGAGGAGAAGTTTTTTTCATCGGAAAGTGGGTGAAATGTTCGAGTCTTTTCATAAAGATAAAGACGAGAAGCTTGAAGAACTTGCATATCACTTTAGAAATGCGGGGCAGGATGAAAAGGCTCTTTCTTATTACCTCTCTTGTGCAAAAAAAGCAGAGGATGTTATGGTATATCAAAAGGGTATTGAACTCTATACCGAAGCAGTGTAATTGGCGAAGAAGCTTGCTGTTTCGGATAGTTCACTTTTTGATATTTATTACAGACTTGGTTTACTTTATTCGAATACTGGTAAGCTTACCAAAGCAGAAGAATTTTTCTCAGATTCTCTCAAACTTGATGGTATAGAGGAGAATAAAGAAGCAAAGGTTTTTCATAAGATAGGAAATATATATATGAGAAGGGGTGGATTTGATAAAGCAATTGAGTACTACAAGAAGGCAAGACAACTTCTCCAAGATATAAGTTCTCTTGAAGGAGTAATGTTAAGTAATGATGAAGCTGAGATTTACCTTGAGAAGGGAGAGTATACAAAGGCATTTGAACTTGCAAAGGAAGCATTGAAGGGGTTGGGTGATGAGTATATAGAGGAGAAATCTGTTATTTATAATACCCTCGGTAATATCAATTATTTCTGGGGAAGGTTAGAGGAATCGCTTAAGTTTTACAACAAAAGCCTTAGTATTGCAAGGAAGTGTGCTGATGAAGGCAGTGTAGCGGTTGCATATAAAAACATTGGTCGTGTTTTTCTTGAGCAGGGAAAGAAAAGGGATGCTGAGAGGTTTTTCAAAACTTCTCTTGAATCTGCTCAAAAAATTGGAGACATCCACCTCATGGGAAAATTGTATAATAATATTGGGATTATTTTTGCTTATGAAAATCCTGAGAAAGCAAGAGAAAACTATATGCGGAGTCTGGATATGGCTAAAAGAATCGGTGATGATGATATGGTTGCCACCATCTTTAACAATATTGCAGATTTGTATATGAGGAAGGGAGAACTCAGGAAGGCTCTTAGTATGTTTGAAGAGGCATTAAGGATATGGGAACTTATCGGAACAGTTCCTTCCATTGCTCTAATATATTTGAATATGGGCGAAATCTATTTTCTTGAAAAAAATTTCGAGAAATCGTTCTACTACCTCTTTATGGCAAAGGAATTATCGAAAGAGATGAAATATGTTCATCTAGGAATATCTGCTATTATTTATCTTTCAAGACTCTTAATTGAACAGGGAAAAGAGAAGATGGTTTATGAACTGATAGAAGATGCTGAGGAACTTAACAAGATTTATAAATCAGCGGATTATGCTATACACCTTAAGTTCTTGAGAGCAATTCTTGCTTTTGAAAGGGATGATATAGATGAGGCAAAGAAATATTATGAGTATATTATTGAGAAAATGAGCGAGATAGGTGATAGGGAACTTGAGAAAGAGGTAGAGGTTTTCGGTGGAAGGCTGTTCACAAAAACAGGAAAGTATTCAGAAGCAATGCGATACTTTGAAAGAGCAGAGAGAATTTGTGAAGGGACTGGAAATATAATCTGGTTAGTACCTATTCTGTTTTATGAAGCTGTTCTTCTTCAGAAGGAGGGGGAAGCAAAAAAAGCAAGTGAATCACTCCTAAAAGCGAAAAAGTTGCTTGGAACAAGTAGTGCAAAGTTATGGATTGACAAGGTTGATGGATTGATAAGAGAGATAGAAGGGACGCAGAGATAATTTCGAGACATGACAAGGAAGGTAGCCGCAGGCTTTACCCTGAACCATACGGTACAGGGTTTAGCCTGCGAACTTAACTTCTTATAATATAATGAATTACGCAACCTAAAGGTTGCGGCTACCATGTAAAAATTCACATTTTGGCACAGTCTCTTCAGCCTGCGAATAGAGGAGTAACTTACCGTATATAAATCAACTTTTGTGATTCTGCAATTCTTTCTGTCTGTAGTTTGTAGAAGTAAACGCCTGAAGAAACCAATCTTTTGTTATCATCCCTTCCATCCCAGACAAATCGATTTATACCCTTCTTGAATTCACCTCTTTCCAGAGTTTTCACCAGTTTGCCCGTTATATCGTAGATAGAGAGTTCTCCCTCTGTTTTAGAATTTGTTTCGAAGACTATTGTTGTTTTATTATTGAAGGGATTTGGATTGTTTGGAAGGAGTTTAACAACAGGGTTTGTTGGTTTCAAATGTTCTGCTATTCCTGTTGTATATATGTGGAAATCGACTCCTGATGCCCCCGGGACAACAGTCTGTGTGTCCTCTGCTACATACCCACCTACAGGGATATCATCCGGTGATACAAATACATCATAGGAATCGGGTACAGATGATACGAATAATCCATAGTGCCCATCAGAATAGGATTTTGTATAGTTTGATCCGAGGGGACAGACACCATCTATCTCAATATAATCTACAGGGACATCATCGAGGTAGACTATGCCCCTTATATCGGAGTCGGCTCTATAAGCGGTTATATCAATCAATAGAGTTTCCTGTGGTGCAGAGAATGTTGTATCGATTGATGGCGGACTGAGGTAGAGTGGGTATAATTCGTCTAACATTGTTCCAATTGTCCAGAAATTGACCACCCCATAATTTAACAATCCTGCATAGTTTCCATTTCCACCAACAGTCCTTATGGAATTTGTAGCCATAACAAAATTTACTCCATCAAACCATGCACCCATTATCTCTATTGCTATATCATCAGGAAGTGCAGCTCCGAGGTCATCCTGTAACCTTCCTCTGATACAGGAGAGGTCCGAATCAATCAGTGCAAGGTCAACGGTTTGTGCACCTGTAACATAAACGCTGTCCTGCATCAGCGGTCCGAGATAGTCTGGAAATGCAGAAGCTATATCCATAGCAAAAACATACCAGTACTGGTTTATAAGAGAGTCGGGAATACCAATAAAATAATTACCTCCGGAGTCTGTGAAGTCTCCAAGCATGAACTCACCTGGAGATGATGGTGTTGCCATAATTAAGAGACCTTCAGCATTGGAGGGATAAGTAATCTGACCTGAAATCGAATAACCGGTTGAGAGAGGCAAGAAATGTCCTATAATCTGGTCACTCCCTCCTGTATCCTCTACTTGATAGATAACATCAAAACTGAAAGGTGGACCTTCTGAGTCTGATTCTGTATAGAATCCGTTAACAATTTCATCAACATCCATCCAGGAACCATCGTAGAAGGAGCCCCACATCATCATTTGATCTGTGGGGTCAATGACACCGTTGTTGTTCAGGTCGAGATAAATGGTACCGATAGCATGTGTGTCGCTGTCAAAGTAACCGGAAAGCACAATCGGTTCGTTTACATAGAGCGTAATAACACTGTCCCCGTTTGCTGTAAATCCATGAAAACCAAAGAGAGCCACGGGAAGTATAAGAAATGCGATTGAAATAATGCTTTTTTTAATCATCCTACCTCCTTTTTTGTTTTTAACATTATAAAATTTTTTTGGA
>SOKM01000261.1 GCA_004375785.1 Candidatus Cloacimonadota bacterium
ATTGTAGGCTCCGTAACCATTGTTATATATGTTGTTTGAATCAACCACAGGAAAGGTGTTGTTCTCGCAGTAGATTCCGTCACCCAGATTGTCAGCACTGTTTCCCTTTATAGTATTAAATCTAATTTGTGAATCAGTTCCCCAGTTACAGTTGATACCTCCCCCATTCTGATAGGCTGTATTGCTGATAATTTTGTTGCTTATGATTATAGCACTTGAACCATCACAAAAAATACCACCACCATCATTAGATGAATTGCTGGTAATAGTGTTATGATTGATTGAGGAACTGTCCCACCAGCAAAGAATACCACCACCATTATAACCCGCTGAATTGTTGGTTATTGTGTTGTAGGTGATTTGCGCACTTGGATAATCAGCATAGATGACGATGCCGCCACCATCCCAATAAGCTGAATTGTTGCTTATCGTGTTACCAGTGATAGTAGAACTTCCTCCATCACAATAAATACCAGCACCATACTCAGCTGTGTCACTACTTATCGTGTTACCGATAATTGTGGGATTAGACCAATCACAGTAGATGCCGCCACCATCCCAATAAGCTGAATTGCCCGTTATCGTATTGTTAGTGATTTGGGCGTCGGAACTACTCTCGCAATAAATACCACCACCGTAATTAGCTGAATTGTTGTTAATCGTGTCGCCTGTGATTATGGGACTGGAATAGTTTTTGCAGCAAATACCACTACCAAAATAAGCCGTATTGTCCTTGATAGTATTTTGGATTATTACAGGTGAAGATGAATCCGAGCAGATGCCACCACCACGACCATAATTATAATAAGCTGAATTGACCCGGATATTATTTCCGATTATCAGAGGCGAAGAGTGGTTAGAGCAATATACACCACCACCATCCTGGTTAACTGAGTTATCCTCTATTATGTTATTCTCTATCCTGGGTGAAGAGTTGACCAGACATATTCCTCCACCATAGTCAATACCACCACCATTTCGGAAAGTAAACCCTCGCATCACAGTGGTAGTATCATAGGTTACCATCCCTGAGAAATAAATCACGCTGCTTATTGAACCACCGTCTATCACAGTTGATGGAGCTCCCGATTCGCTGAATAATTTGATACCGTTTACCAGAGGCCAGAATATGTTTTCAGTATATGTTCCCGCTGCCACAAGTACTGTATCGCCAGTTGATGCAGCATTCAAACCCAGCTGAATGGTAGCATAATCACCCGGTACATGAATGACTGTGCCAGTCAATGAGCCGCTTAGAAGTAGCACAATACATACTAAAAGAACAAACGATTTCATCATTCCTCCTTTCCTGGTTTTGAGTTACCTTTCCCAACCTTACCCCAGGTTTTCTCACCTCCTTTTCACATTTGTGAAAAATTATCCTGATGCTGCAATTTTTGAAAAGACTTATTATATGTTTATATAAAACTTATTCCCAAAAGTCAAGAGAAAAATCACCACATGCCAATGTCAGGAGACATTACACTTCAAAAAAGCTTGTCATCTCGCTACATGCTTTGGTAGCCGCAACCTTTAGGTTGCGTAATTCCTTGTATTATAAGAAGTTAAGTTCGCAGGCTAAAGCCTGCGCCTACCTTCTGCTTGCTATCTTTTGCTTGTCTTGTGCTCCTGTGACTTGTGCACTTGTGCTCAGTATATCCGCAGCTAAAGAATAACTACCTTACTTGTTGCGAGAGCTGTATCTCCTCTCTTACACTGGATGAAATATATGCCCTTTCCTACCCTCTCCCCTCTTCTATCGTTCAAGTTCCAGACAGTTTTACCTTTCCTGTCTGAAAACCTATTGACCTCCCTGCCTGTTATATCAAAGATATAAATATCAAAAGGTTTATTATTTTTCAGGCTGAATGAAATAGAGACAGAAGTCCTTGCTGGGTTAGGAAAGATTGATAGATTTGTACCTCTTGTATAAGAGCCCTTCTCTTTAACACCTGGTGCAACCTCTGTTGCTTCTTTTAAAACCCAGTTTCCCGGGTCAAACATCAGATTAGTTGGGGAACTATTTGTATAAAATGTGAATTCCTGATAATCAAGACTGTCGTTTATAACCGTTTTCAGTGTATCACCACCTGACTCAGGGATAAAAATATCAATGGGCATTACATAAGTGGGAACGCCCCAGGAATGGCTCTGAACCTGTGAAACCTGAAGATTTACCCTGAAACTGTCAGCTGCAAGAGAATCATACCACCAGCCATACTCATACTCAGGGTGTCCTGGTTTATAAACCCATTCGTCAAAGAACCAGAAGAGGTCCATTCCTGATACCTCTTCAACCTTTGCGGTGAATTCACTGGTGACAGCGCTACCTTCAGCGTAAGTTATTCCGTACTGTCTCAATGATTCGAAAAAGAGCGAATCACCTATGATATGTCTGAGCATATGCAGAACAGCAGCTCCCTTCTCATAAGTCACCACGGAGAACAAAACATCAGGGTCATAAATTGAATAAGGTGGATAAGGTTCATGATTAATATAATAATTCATAATATAAATGCGCATATAATTGTGGTATGCCTGCTCCCCATCCCTGTGCCAGTAGTAGTGGGCTTCAGAAAATGTTGCGAACCCCTCGTTCAGCCAGATGTCCTTCCAGGTACCGCAGGTCACCCAGTCTCCCCACCACTGATGTGCAAGTTCATGTGCAACAACCCAGTCCCAGTCAGAACCCCAGTTCAAATCAAGGTTAAAGAATGTATTTGTCTGGTCTTCCATTGCACCACCTATTGGTGTACCAACATGACTATATTTCTCATCAATGAAAGGATAAAGTCCGTATGTATCAGAAAACCATCCTAACATATCAGCGGTGCGAACAAATTTTGTCGCTGCTAAAGCGGAATCTTCCCTTGAGACCCAGTGATATATGGGCATTGTATAGGTCTGATAATTGAATGTATCCCTGAGCGTGGCAAATTGATTTGAAGCAGCAAAAACAATAAGGTAGTTAGCAATAGTATGATTCTCCTGCCAGTGGAAATACCACCATCCTCCAGTTACAGTTGAATCAACGAGAGTGCCATTTGAGATAACCTTGTATCCGCTCGGTACGTGAATTGTTGTCTCAAGATATGCCTTATCAGATGGACGGTCATATATAGGTAACCATCTCTTGGCACCATATGGTTCACAATCAACATATGTTATGGTATCATTTATTGTCAAGCCACCTCCAAATACTCCACCACCTACAATTGGTTCCCCATGGTAAAAAACAGTGTAAGAAACAGTATCTCCTGAAGGGATGGCATAAGGAAGGTTTATCACCAAATGGGTATCAGGCCTTGAAAAGGTGGTCTTGCTTCCTCTAACAAGGATGCTGTCAATTGTGAGCCCTATAAAATGCACCTTCAGTGCTGTCAGGGTATCCGATTTACTCTCCACAATACCCTTAAATTGTGCCCAGATAGTATCGTTGGGTATATCCACCCACATATCTATAATATACTTCTGAGCATCAAAAAGATGTAGAGAATCCTCATAGAGCACCTCAGACAAGTGGTGAGGAAAGTATCTCTCCTCCGTCTTATGTAGTAAACTTCTATCCGGGATATCTACCTGGGCGAAGAGGAGTATAGAAGAAAAAAGAATACAGCCAATAACAACCAATAATTTTCTCATTTTCCCTCCTTCATTATTTTATTTAGTTTCTCTGGTTTCTTTAGTTTCTACTGTACCAAAATACCGTTTTTAGGTAGGCGCAGGCTTTAGCCTGCGAGTTTAACTACATCAAATATAGTAAGTAACGCAACCTAAAGGTTGCGGCTACCATACGAAAATTCAAATTCTATCACAATCTCTAAAACCTGCGGCTATATCTATCTCAAGATAGTCAATTTTTCTAACAACCTCTTCTCAGGAGTCTTTAGACTGCAAAAATAGATTCCAGCTGGAATCTTACTACAATCCAATCTTAGAATTGAAGAACATTCTCTTTTTTCTCTCAATACAACTCTACCATCAACTCCATAGATTGTAAATTCTACAGATTCTATCTTATTGTTACCCAATTGAAATATTACATAATGAGATGCTGGATTTGGGAAGATTAAAAGATTACCTACGTTTTTCTTTTCATCGGGTGCTTCAGCCACAGCGGTTAAGGAATCTATAACAGTCAGTGTTGGGTCTCCGATGAGTGTCATACCATAAAACCATGACCTAGATGTATCTCCCCATGCTTCTGCCATTATACTGAACCAGTCTCTAAATGCATCCCCAAGGCAATAACCCAGGGAGATGGGATTATAGAAGTATTGAAACTCAAGCATACTTCCCGTTTTTGTAGAACCGAGCGAACCAAGACCGTAAGAGGTTCGAAAAGTATACATACCTCCGCAGTAATCCGACTCTGTATACCGTGCATTTGAACAGGCAAAAAGATTATAAAAATTCCCAATGGGGTTTATGGTAGGTATCTCGTAAGAATAGAACCAACTCCAGGACCCACCACTGTTGTATTTGAAACAGTGCCCTTGTGGCCAGGAGTGTGCAAAGAGAGAGACCCATTCGTGAGAGACAGTAATCCTCGTTCTGTAATCATCTGCAATCGTCGTCTCAGGGTCATCTACAACAAAAATAGAATCATAAACTGTTCCAAGTTGTCCTGCCCATAATCCACTCAAGTATGCCCAGTCATCATCTATATAGAAAAGAGCTTCTTTTGAGAGATTCATACTGTCCACTCTGTAACTATGATTTCTTTGAAAATAATTATGCAACATTATACTATCGTCACCAACAGTAGAAGAAATGAGCCTTCCTATGAAAATTTCGGGCTCCATATTTCCCGTATGTGTATCATATATTGAATCTGAGCCTGGAATAAGATTTCCACCCGATTCTTCGTATTGGTCAAGCCATATTCCATCGAGGTCCATATAGAAAAGGTCAATGGGAAAATCTGTATAGGATGGTGTCGAGCCCCAGAAAACATCCATCATTTGAAACCAGGCAACAGGGAGGTCTCCCACAAGTATAGCACCCACACTTCCTGTATTATATTCATCTATAAGAAAGCTCCTAAGTGTTTCGGGCGCAAAAGGGTCTGAACTCATTGCCATTGTATCGACTGATACAGTCCATCCATCATTTGTTAAATCAGAAACGAACTGCCCTGATGTGGGTTCAAGAAAAAATGTGAGTTTAGGATAGAGTAACGAATTAACAATCACATTTATTTTACCTCCATCTCTATCAACTACTCCAACGTTTCCAATACTGACCAATAAGGGCTCAGAGGTTTCTTCTCTCCATTCTCTGTAAGACATAGGTTTTGAGTTATCGGGTGAGATAAGTCTTGTAACTGGTATATGGCTTGGGTGTCCTAAAACTTGCGAAAGACACACCAGAATTATAAGAAAAATAATAAATACTTTATGCATTTCCTCTCCTTATTTTTCATGATAGTTATTTCACTCTACTGTGTCATTGCGAATTCTCTCTCACTTTCACCCCGTGAAATAGCATAATGTTTTTGGCATAATCTTATTTCACAGGGTGAACTTCCGAAGTAATTTTAGTTTTTTTTCTTCAATCATCTACCTACATCGTACATCATCCATCCAATTCTTTTCTTAGCATCTTGTTATCCTTTATCCTTTATCCTTTATCCTTTATCCTTTATCCTTTATCCTTTATCCTTCCTAATGAGACTCTCTAGTCAGAAAAGACTACATTCCTCCTGAAAGCCCGAGCGCCCAGTAGAACGTTTCTCCCGACAATCCTCCTTCTACATTAAGACCGACTACGAATATCTGCTTATGAAGACCCGCATAAAGTTTTAAAGCAGCTGGGCTGACAGCATAGGTGTCGCGTGAAGTGCCATAATTCCACCATATATCAGCTCCCATAGAGTTTATATTAAACCCAAGTCCTGCATATGGAGTTACAATAAGAAAATTCTTGCTAACATCAGCACGGAGACTCAAAACCTTCATTGTAAATTCAGCATACGTTTCACTTGTAGTATCAGCAAGTTCAAACTTAGATGAACCTGTAAACTGACCCGTAAGAGAAACTGCAGGAGTTGTGAGAGACTCTCTCAATAAACAAAATTTCAAACCAATACCGACCAGTGGAACAAAAAATGTAGAATCCTCCTCACCCATTGGATAGAAAGCAAATCTTAAGAGAAGGTCAGTGGAGCCAAAGCCTCCTAAAGTCGGACCGATGGCTTTCCCTTTAAATAAACCAACCCTACCTTCAAGACTAATTGCACCTGCTGTCCATTCTGTATTATTCTCTGGATTATTAGGGTCTTTAAATTTCACAGTCCTGAGGTTAATGCCACCAGTTATTTGAAAATGTGGCAAACCCCCAAGAGTGTTTGCGTCCTGAAGAACAGCATCGTTAACAACACCACCAAGAGGTTTTGCAATCTCATTAAGGGCATATTCAATATCCTCTTGTGTCTGGCCAAAAAGTGAGACAGTCACTAATATTATGAAAATAATAATAAAACTTTTATACATAGTCCCTCCTTTCAAAATTTTTATTATATTACTATGGTTTTTTACCTGTGTCAAGGAAAAAACAAATTAACAGGGATTGAAAGAGAATATAAGAAACAATTACCAAACCACAATGAACAAATCACAAACAATTCACAAATTACAATACCAAAAACCAAAGAATCTTTATTGCGACTTTGGAATTGTATATTATTTGGAATTTGTCTATTGTAAATTGTGTATTGGAATCTATTCATCGGTTACTTTCTTAAAATCGCTGTTTAAAAGGAAAGAGCGGGCGACGGGGGTCGAACCCGCGACCCCGAGCTTGGGAAGCTCGTGCTCTACCAACTGAGCTACGCCCGCATTAGAAAAATATTAACAGAATAAATCCTCGTTGTCAATAAAAAAAACCTTGTTTTTTTTGTAAAAGTATGTTATTTCTTACAAAAAAAGGAGGTAAGTCTGTGGATTATGTCTATATAAAGGATGTTTCAAAATATGTGGGGAAAGAGGTAACAATAAAGGGATGGTTATACAATAAACGTTCAAGTGGAAAGATATATTTTCTTCTTCTGCGGGACGGAACAGGCATAATACAGTCCGTCGCAGCAAAAGGTGAAATTCCCGATGAAGATTATGAACTCTGCGATAAAATCACCCAGGAATCATCCATGATTGTCACTGGAGTTATCAGAGAGGATAGCCGTTCTCCTGGAGGTTATGAACTATCTTTACAGCATATCGAGGTAGTGCAGATTTCAGAACCGTATCCTATTACTCCAAAGAAACATGGAATCAGTTTCCTGATGGATAATCGACACCTCTGGCTCAGGTCAAAGAAACAGAATGCTATCTTAAGAATAAGAGCAGAAGTAATAAATGCTGTAAGGGATTTCTTCAATAAGGAGGGTTTCATTCTCGTCGATACACCTATCCTAACACCCTGCTCCGTAGAAGGGACCACAACACTCTTTGAAACAGACTACTTTGGAAGAAAAGCCTATCTCACACAGAGCGGTCAGTTATATAATGAAGCTACCTGTATGGCGCTCGGCAAGGTTTACTGTTTCGGACCAGCCTTCAGGGCGGAAAAGTCAAAAACAAGAAGACATATTATCGAATTCTGGCAGGTGGAGCCGGAAATTGCTTATGCAGAACTGAAAGATGTGATGGATTGTGCAGAAAAACTTATTGTCTATATTGTCGCAAGGGTGCTCGAAAAAAGAAAGGATGATTTATTTGCTATTGAACGCGATATACAACCGTTAGAAAATGTTACATCACCATTTCCAAGAATCACTTACACAGAAGCGGTAAAGATACTTCATCAAAAAGATGAACACTTTGAGTGGGGAGGTGACTTTGGTGCTCCACAGGAAACAATAATAAGCGAATCATTTGATAGACCTGTTCATATCACCCATTTTCCTGCCAGGATCAAACCGTTCTATATGAAAAGACCACCTGAGGATGAAAAACTTGCTCTTGGAGTTGATGTGCTTGCACCTGAGGGATATGGTGAGATTGTTGGTGGTGGTCAGAGGGAAGACAATCTTGAAATCCTCGAAAAGAGGCTGAAGGAGGATAACCTCCCTAAAAAAGACTTTGAATGGTACCTCGACCTCCGCAGATATGGTTCCGTTCCTCATGGAGGATTTGGTCTCGGCATAGAAAGAACAATTACCTGGCTCTGTGGGATACAACATATAAGAGAGAGCATACCTTTTCCAAGATTACTTGACAGAATATATCCATAAAGACACCGATGTAAATGTAATTATTTGTCGGCATAGTGCAAAGGGTATAGAGCATAGGGTAAAAAGTGTGGATAAAAAAATTTTAATCAAACTTGATTTTTTCCTTGACAAAAGTAGAAAAAAACTATAGAGTTATAAAAAATATTAATCAAGAATTACAAGGAGGTTTTGATGAAACGTTTAACATTCTTTCTTATCTTTTCTATCCTTTTTCTTTCTTTTGCTTCACAGGCATTCTCAAAGGGAGAAAAGGGCACCACAAAACCTGAAGTAACTATAGAGAAACCTGCTGCTGAACGTCCTGCCGTGCGATTTATCATTATCAGTAAGGATGAAAAATACGAGCCCCTCGGTCCTATATATGTCGAGAGTTTTGAAGGTGCCTGGCCTGGAGCTTGGATGCGCTGGATAACAGGAGACGGATGGGATAGAACATCCTACAGGTCATGGGATGGAATCTACAGTATCTACTGTGCAGAATTCTTTGGAAATGCACCAGGTCCATATCCCGTTAATATGGAAACCTGGATGGTCTGGGGCCCATTTGATATGTCTTCGTGCTACGGAGGATGGGTAGATGTTCATCACTGGACATTAACAGAAGGCGGTTGGTGGGACTATTTTGGATGCGGCATTGCTCCTACTTTCAATCCTGCATCACCCGATTGGACGCAGTTCAATTACGGGTTCTGGATGACAGGTGACTGGCAAGGTCAGCCAGGTTCTATAAATGGATGGAGGACGTTCAGTCAGGATACAGGTCCATTCTATGGTGATTTGGGTATAGACCTTTCTGCTATGTTCGGACCTGCTGGAAACATAAGAGTTTCCTACGACCCTAATGTCTGGATAGGTTTTACTTTCTACAGTGATATTATTAATACATATGAAGGGACATACATCGACAGTCTTACTATTATTATCGGTAATCCGAACCTCAGGGGTGATACCATCCCATCAGGCTGGTCACATCCTCTTATACCATCTGGAACAACTGGTGGCACCTCTGTGCCTGCTACGCTTCCAGGTGGAGGAACCACATACATTGACCATGCAATACTGTCTGACCCTGAAACAGACTTTATTACAATAAGGGATACATACTTTGAGGCAATATACAGAGATAACGTGCAGTTCTATACATACACAATGAATAACTTACCACATTTTGCAGGTGATTGGAGAAACACGCTTGACAACCCTTCAACAGCAATAAGGGGTGGAAGGCATACACTGAAACACTTTGTTGATTATACGGATGTGATACCCACAGAAACGAGCGAAACCGATAACATATGGGGTTATCAATGGGTATGGAGTCCTTTAGCACTCACAGAAGAGACACCTGTAAGTTATTTTCAGGCGCCAAGAAAGGACGACCCTGATATTTCCCTTACCTACTACAACTGTGATGGGTTCTCCATAAATAAGGATAATAAGTGGGGTGTTGTGGGACTAAAATCACCCTCCACAGATAATTATGACCTGAGATTATACAGTGATTATTCAGGAAGCAGTTCTGGATTCAGTGCTGTTCTTGAATCATCAGAAAATGCAACGAACGGCAGCATCGATTTTATTATGGTAGATGGACACAATGCATCGGGTGCGATGTATCCCGGCGTCTATGACGCAGCGACGACTGGAACAGCTTCAGGATATTACATACACTGGTGCGACAGTGATGATTCACTCCATATGGGATGGAACCCCACACTGCCTGCAACATATATGATGAATGGCACAGATGTTGCCCATTCCTACGAGGTCTATATGCAGGCAGGGATTCCTTATGAGGTTGGGTTGTGGTGTGTTTCAGGAACAGTAAATCTCGGACTCGCATTATACAGTTCTGCTGACGGAGACTATTATAAAGAGAGAGGCGCCTGGTTTGATTTTGTGGATGACGTCTCAAGAACTACTGATACACTGAAATACCTCTCCTCCCTCTTCACTCCACCTGTAAGTGGATACTATGGTATTGTTGTCTGGAACAACACCTGTGGTTCGGGTAATGGTGAATTCAGAATATGGATTAATGGTGGTGGTGCACTTGAGGTTTTCCCTGACCAGGATGGCTGGACAGACCCTGCCGTTCCTTATCAATATACATTGACTATTGCAAATACAGGTGTATATGAGGATGTAGTTGATATAACCACATTAGGAACAACACCGGGATGGACTTGTACACTATACGATTCAACAGGCACAAACCCTTTGATTGACCATAATGGCAATGGTATCCCTGATGTCGATTCTGTAATGGCGGGTGATTCTGTAAACTTTGTCGTAGAGATTACACCACCTGTAACAGCAACACCTGCTGATATTGACACAACCATAGCATTTGGAACATTCACAAACCTACCTTCGGTCTATGACAGTGCCATAGTGAGGACACACATAAATGCGGTTGCATCTATCATAGTTGACCCCGACCAGGAACAGTGGGTTAACCCCGGTGATGTTGCAACATATCTATTAACCGTTACAAACAATGGTAACGATACCGATGTTGTTGATATAACGGAGTTCAATACCACAACCTGGACAGTTGAACTCTTTGGTCCCGATTCAGTGACACCACTGCCCGATACGGACGGTGACGGCACACCAGATGTCGGTGCAATCCCGCCCTTCGGCGGAACAAGCATTTTTGTTGTGAAGGTAACAACACCACCAACTGCACCCGCTGGTGCTGTCGATACCACAACCGCAACAGGAACATCATCCATCGATACTCTCGTAAGTGACAATGCAACATTGATTACTCATATAAATAGTATTGAATCCATAATCATTGCTCCTGATACACTATCCCAGTTAATTATTCCAGGTGGGTCTGTCGATTATCTCCTCTATGTAATCAATAATGGCAATGCAGCGGATGTTGTAGATATTACCACACAGAACACTCTCACAGGCTGGACAGCCGAATTATTTAAGAAGGATTCAGTAACTCCCCTACCCGATACAGATTTTGATGGGATTCCTGATGTCGGACCACTTGCTTCATTTGGAGGAACAGACAGCATTATCGTAAGGATAAACGCTCCAATAGATGCATATGCAGGAGAGACAGATTCAACAATTGTACATGCAACATCCTCAAACAATACAGTAGTATCCGACACTGCTCCTCTTTTAACAGTTATAAATCTTATTCAGGAACTTATTCTTGAGCCGGACAGCAGTATTACAATTCAACCTGGACAATTTGCTCAGTATGATGTCAGGGTAATCAATAACGGTAACATCACTGAACTTGTTGACCTTACTTTTGAGAACAGCGTTGCTGGATGGTCAACCGAATTCTATGACCAGAACGGACAGAACGAACTTACTGACCATAATGGTAATACAACCCCTGATATAGAAGAGGTTATGCCCGGAGATACTGTGAATTTCACCGTAAGGATTACACCACCTCTGAATGCAGGAACTATCACAGGAACAATAGATACGACATCACTTCTAAGAACAATTGTCAAAGGAACATCAGATAGGGATACGACAGTAAGCGATACGGTTGTCCTTGAGACAAAATTGGTCCCTGAGTTCGATATTCACAACTACCCAAATCCATCAAGAGGAGCAACAAACTTCATATTTGGACTACCTGAACCCGGCACAGCAACACTTATGATATATACAAGAAACGGAGAACTTGTAAAAGAACTCTTTTCCAATAGGAGTTACTCAAGGGCAAGTGTTTACACTGTTCCCTGGGATGCAAAAAATGAGGAGAACAACAAGGTGGCGACAGGTATCTATCTCTACATCTTTAACTTCACGGGAGAGAGCGGAAAAGAATACAAGAGAATTATCAAAAAAGCAGCAATAGTGCAGTAAGTTAAAAATCAACAAAGAAATAGTAAGCATAGGAGGGAGTATGAAAAGATACGTCTTTTCAACAATACTGCTTTTTGTCTCTACTACCCTTTTTGCATGGGAGGGTGGAGGAACCAAATGTTTCGAGGAGCTTGGGACCGCTTTTGGAGTAAGGGCATCGGCTATGGGAGAATCATTCGTTGGATTATCAAACGATTATGAAGCAATCTGGTGGAACCCGGGTGGGCTTGGAACCCTGAGAAGCAATGAACTTGCATTCATCCATCATATCTGGTTTGAGGGCATCAGGGATGAATTCTTTTCCTTCGTTCATCCTCTCTACAAGGGTGCCATAAGTACTGCTATTATCTATACATCTTATGGTTCTATTGAAGGTTATGATTTGAATAATAACTCTCAAGGTGAATTCACCCCGTTTAAAACCATTTTTCTCCTCTCGTATGCAAGGAGGATGAATAAGAAACTCTGTTTTGGAATTGGACTGAAAGGGCTCTATGAAAGTATTGATACGTACAGTGGTAAGGGTGTGGGCTTTGATTTAGGAATACATTTCAAGAAATCAGAACTCATATCATTTGGTGCATCGCTCCGTAATCTCAGTCCTGGTGTCTCATATTCAACTGGAGAAAAGAACCAGATTCCTATGGATGCAAGAGTGGGTATCTCTATCTCTCCTTCAAGTTCTTTCAATCTTACTGGTGAGACCGTTATAACGACCATTCGAACACCAACGGTTCACTTTGGTTTTGAATACTGGCTCTTAAAAGAAAAGTTTGCAATACGAGGAGGATACAAAACAGGGCCGCAGTCACTTGAACAACTTGGAGCATTTTCAGGAATGACATCAGGTATGGGCATTGTATATGGTAAACTCCACTTTGACTACGTTTTTATTCCATACTCAAAACTTGGTATGACACACCGTCTCTCCCTTGTTGCGAAGTTCGGACAGTTGAAAGAACTTGGCTCTGCTGTCATTAAAATTGTCGATAAGGAAACATCTGAACCAATTTGTGCGGGTTTGAAATTAAGCGGGGTTATGGAAGCAGATGAGGATTCTGTTCTCGGTGAGTATTCCACGAAATCGATTCCTATTGGATATCTCTATGTTGAGGCAGAAAAAGAGGATTACTATGGAACCAAGGATAGTATCAAAATAGAATTTGAGGAAAAGAAAGAACTCACAATTGCAATAAAGAAGTTCCCCCCAGGTTTTCTAACAGGAAAGATTTACGATGTAAAAACGGAAGAACCTCTTGGAGGAACAATATACTTTGAAGGACCTGCTACAGGTACCATCGATGTCTCTCCCGATATAGGAAGTTTCAAGATAGATTCACTGCCATCCGGTATTTATGAGTTGAGTATTAAACCAGAGATTGAAAGGTATATAGCACAGAAGGGAACAGTTGAGGTTGCACTTGCAAAAGAGACAATCCATGATTTTGCCTTATTGAAAAGAAAAGAGACAATTATTCTTAAAGGTATTCATTTTACAAGTGCAAAGGCTGACCTTCTGCCCGAATCATTTCCCAGACTTGACTATACAGGTAAAATCCTGAAAGATAACCCCGGTATCGTTGTAGAACTTGCAGGGCATACAGATACAAGACCTATTCATACAGAAGAATTCCCTTCAAATATGGAACTTTCGCAGGCAAGGTCTCAATCTGTAAAGGACTACCTTGTAGAAAAGTTTAATATTGACCCTGAAAGACTAATTGCTAAAGGTTACGGTCCCACACAGCCCATTGCAACCAATAAAACAGAGGAAGGTATGGCAAAGAACAGGAGAACGGAATTTCGCGTTATAAAGGCACCAGAGGATATTGATATCCTTACACCAAAATCTGAAGAAATCGAAACTCCTATACTTGAAGAGAAAGACAAAGGAGAAGAGAAGGAATCTGAAGATACTGAGAAAGAAGAGGAGAAAAAACCAGAAGAAACTTTAGAGAAGAAAAAGGAATAAAAGAGAATCTCGAACTTCTTTAGTATTTTTAAGTTATAATTGACGCTATGGGTAAATATATATTCTTTTTTCTTCTTATTCAAAATTTATTTTCAAAAGTAGATTTCTCTAACGACGAACTCTTCAGGAGTGGTAACAATCTCTATAAAGAAGGAAAATATGAAGAGTCCCTCGAAAATTATAAAGAAATCATCGATGATGGTTTAGTAAATGGTTATCTATTCTACAATCTTGGCAATGTCTATTTCAGGAAAGGGAAAATTGGGTATGCTATTCTTTACTACGAAAAGGCTCGAAAATTTCTCCCGAGAGATAGGGAAATCAACGATAACCTGGGTTTTGTAAAAACAAACATTCAGGATAGAATAGAAGAAAAAAGGGCACCTTTCCTCCTCTTTATTCTCTATGTTCTACTTGAAAATTTCTCACTCAAAGAAGTAACTTTTATTGTTTCTATTATCTTTTCGATGACTTTAATCTGCTCGATTCTTTTTTTCTTGAAGAAAAATCTACACATCATTAAAAACCTGTCTATTTCCTTTCTTGTTATATTATCTTTCTCCTGTTTTTTGTTAGCGCTAAAACTCAGAATTGTAAATATGAAGAGTGGAATCGTCCTTGTGGAAGTTGTAAATGTGAAAAGTGCTCCTTCAGAAGATGCAACACTTGAATTCGTTATACATGAAGGCACTGAGTTCCAAATCCTTGAATCGATGAAAGAATTTGTTAAGATACGCCTGAAAGACGGAAAGTCGGGCTGGCTCACAATAGAAACCTTTGGTGAAATATAATAAAGGATGAAATTGAATTTTGAGGAATGCCCTGTTGATTTTTTTCTTGACAAGAGCAAAAGTTCACCTTATAATATCTCAAATCCAGTATTGAGCAGGAATCAGTTCCTGTACTCATATAACTTTTATTAAATACTGGGTTGGTTATAATAATTCTACTATGTTTAAGAAAAAAACAAAAAAAATAAAGAATGATTCTCAGCAATTACCTGAAGTCTCTTTTACAAATCTCATATTAATGTTAGCCACTGGTGCTTACTCCAATTTAGGTCTTGTTCCAGACCCTCTAACGAAGAAAAAGGAGAAGAACCTTTCGCTTGCAAAAAATACAATCGACCTTCTTGATATATTAAAAAAGAAAACAAAAGGTAATCTTTCAAAAGAGGAAAAAGGATTTTTCCTGAATATTCTCGGTGACATCAAAATGAAATTCATAGAAGTTAAAAAGAAGGAGGGAAAATGAGAACCCTTTCGTTAGTTGTAATTATTATTTTTATTCTTCTTACCACAATTTCAACCTTTTCACAGGGAACAGGTAGAATACACATAGTCAGAAGAGGAGATACATTGTGGGATCTCTCAGCATTCTACTTGCATAACCCTTTCCTCTGGCCTTCCATCTATCAGGCAAATAAGGTAAAGATTAAGGAACCTCACTGGATATATCCTCATCAAAGGTTTCTAATCCCACCATTTGTTTCAAAGACACAAAAGGTCTATATAAAACCTAAAAAAGAGGAGAGGGTGAAAACAGTAGAAGCAATTGATATAGCAGCACCAATGGTTGCAGTCAATCTTGCTTTTAAGGGTGGATATATAACCAGAGATAAGATAGAGGAAGGCTATATTGTTGAATCAGAGCCTAAAATGAAAGAAAATCTTGTTCAGTGCAACACGATTTACATTGACCTTGGAGAAATTGATGGTGTGAAAGTTGGTGATATGTTTACCATTTTTAGATGGGGACGAAGTATCAAAAACCCTGCAACGGGGAAAAACCTCGGTAAGATTGTAAACATTCTTGGGAGATTGGTTGTCACAGAAGTTACCGAAAACTCTTCATCCTGTGAAATTACCCAATCCTTTGACATCATCAATCGGTATGACAAGATAATGCCATATATTTCTGTTGAGATTCCTTTAAAAAGTAAATTAATATCTCCTGAAGTTCCTATCGAAGGTCATCTTGTAGCAGCAAAAAAAGAAAAACAAACCATTATACCATTTGATATTGTCTATATAGATCTTGGCGAACTTGATGGTGTCTCGGTTGGTGATTATTTTGAGATAGTGAGAGAGGGAAAGGTTGTTTCTGACCCGGGACCAAAAAGAAAGGTTAAACTACCAGAAATCATTGCAGGTGGCGTTCAGATTCTCAGAACCCTTAACGAAACCTCCACCTGTTACATTTCTGAGATAAATGGAAATATGGATATTAGAGCAGGGGAGTTAATAAGGCTAAAGGGACAGGCTCAGGAAATAAAGGGGAGACCAGTGGCTGAAGAAGAAGAGAAAGAAGAAATGGAGGAGGAGGAGGAAGAAGAGATAATCGGTCCGGAGTAATAATCATTGGAAAATAAAACATCAATCCTTAAGAAAATTTATCTTTTTCAAAACCTTGTTGAGGACGAATTAAAACATATCCTAAGTATCGCAAGTGCAAAAAGTTATAAAAAAGACGATATCATCTTTAAGGAAGGTGAGAAGGGTGATGCATTCTATGTAGTTCTGAAAGGTGCTATCAGGATAAGTACTGACATTCCAGGGGTAGGGGAAGAAGCACTTGCTATATTAAAAAAAGGAAGCTACTTTGGCGAGATGTCGCTTATTGATAATGCTCCTCGTTCTGCTTCGGCTATCTCAAACGAAGATACGATCCTTCTTAAGATAACCGATGCAAATTTTAGGGATCTTTTGACGGAAGATAACACGATTGCATATAAACTGTTATGGGAACTTGTTAAAACCCTCTCAAAAAGACTGCGTGAAACAGATGATAAACTAAAGACTATCCTTGCTCTTGCAAAAACTTTTTAATAAAATTTTGCCACAAAGGCACGAAGACACGAAGAATACAAAGAAATAACAGGAAATAAAAAAAGATGTCATTGCGAGCCCAATAAGGCAGAAGAGAGAAGAGTGAATGGGTGAAGGGAGAATGGGTGAAACGGAGAGAATTCATTTACCCTTCTACTCATATACCCATTTACTCATATACCCATCTACGAAGCTATAAAAGAAGAGGCACTCGCAATGACAAACTTTAGGAGTGCAAAAACTGAAAAACAAACTTACCATTCCTGACCTTCACGAAATGACTCGGAAAGGTGAAAAGATCGCCTTACTGACTGCTTACGATTACCCAACAGCATTAATTGAAGATAAAGTTGGAATTGATATAATACTTGTTGGCGACTCCCTTGCAATGACTGTTCTCGGATACAAAACCACGGTCTCAGTGACCCTCGAAGAGATGCTCATCTTTACAAAAGCAGTTACAAGGGCAGTCGAGAGAACTTTTGTCGTTGCAGATATGCCTTTTCTGACATATAAAACCGACTCCAACACTGCCATCATAAATG
Source organism: Candidatus Cloacimonadota bacterium (assembly GCA_004375785.1). Taxonomy (GTDB): domain Bacteria; phylum Hydrothermota; class E44-bin80; order E44-bin80; family E44-bin80; genus E44-bin80. The sequence continues at coordinate 17,434 of SOKM01000261.1, forward strand.
CAGGAAGATTTATCCAGGAAGGTAACGCAGATGCTGTTAAATTGGAAGGGGCTGGAAGTGTGGTCCCAAATATTAAAGCAATTATTGATGCAGGTATCCCCGTTATGGGACATATTGGACTTACGCCACAATCCATTGGAATACTTGGTGGATTTAAGGTCCAGGGAACAAAAAAAGAAAGTGCATTAAAACTCATTGAAGATGCGAGAAAACTTGAGGATGTAGGAGTCTTTTCAATAATTGCAGAATCCATCCCCTGTGAATTGACGCCATTAATTAAAGATGCAGTAAGCATTCCTGTATATGGAATTGGTGCAGGAGCTGATGCTGATGGCCAGATACTCGTTGTTCATGATATTCTCGGACTCTTTCAGGATTTCATTCCAAGGTTTGTAAAAAAATATACAGACCTTGGTAAAACTCTAAATGATGTTTTTAGTAGATATATCAATGATGTAAAAAATGGAGATTTCCCGGACGAAAAACAAACATATCATATAGATAAAAAAGAACTGGAAGCACTAAGAAAGGAATTGTCAAAAGGTAGCTACAGGCTTTAGAGACTGTGCCAAAATACCGCTTTTAGGTAGGCGCAGGCTTTAGCCTGCAAACTTAACTTCTTATAATACAATGAATTACGCAACCTAAAGGTTGCGGCTACCATGCAAAAATTTACATTTTGGCACAGCCTCTTTAGCCTGCAAGTAGGATGTAGGGGCAACCCTTGTTTACCCCGTTAGATAATGTTTTGTAACTCAGTTAACTGAATATTTACTTATAAGGCAATGAAAGAATTTTCAGAAGATTCCATCCTCAAATTTATCAAAAATAAACTACCAAATCCAGATGCAAGGGTACTTGTTGGCTTTGGTGATGATGCAGCCTGTTACAAAATCCCATCTGGAAAATTTTCCTGTATAACAACCGATGCGTTTGTAGAAAATATTCATTTCTCATTAAAATATTTCTCTTTCTACGACATTGGAGTCAAATCTCTTACATCTTCGCTGAGTGACATCGCAGCTGTTGGAGGAACCCCCTCTGTTGCTGTGCTCTCTCTATTTTTAAGAGATGGAATCAGTGAAAATATGGTTGACGAACTTTACAGAGGTATCAAGGAAAGTGCTTCTAAATATTGGGTAAACATCGTTGGAGGAGATATAGTAAAGGCAAATGAAATAGCTATTGTTTTTACGATTGTTGGAGAGATAGAAAAATCTAATATAACTCTACGCTCCGGAGCAAAACCCGGAGATATTATCTGCGTTACTGGGAATCTCGGTGGTTCCTACACAGGATGGTTGGTGTTAGAAAAAGCAATAGATATAGGTTCTTACGGTTTCCAGAATATTGTAGAAAAACACTTAAGACCAGAGGCAAGGATAGAAGAATCAAAGAAGATTATTGAAACCGTTAAGGTCAATTCAATGATTGACATATCTGATGGTCTTTCTACAGATATGCTACACATAGCTGAAGAAAGCAGGGTTAGCGTTCATATAGAAACAGCTAAAATACCTGTAAGTGAAGAAGCCAAAAGAGCAGCGTTACTTTTCAAATTAGACCCGATTGAAACAGCATTGAAAAGCGGTGAAGAATACGAACTGCTCTTCACAATCCTTGAGAAAGACATTGAAAAACTGAATGATATTAATATCAATATCCCAATTACGATAATTGGAAGGATTGCTGATAAGAGCCAAAAAAACATCATTGTCAATCCAGATGGGGCGGCAAAACCTTTAATTCCAACTGGCTACAACCATTTCAGTTAACATAAAGAAACGGAGAATCGGTGAAAGGGAGAGGAAAACGCATTTCAAAATAGAAAGTTTGTTTCAGCCTATTAACTAATAAAACCAATCAAACAAATTCAACTAATAAAACAATTTATTTATCTTCCCCTATTTTTTATCTTCTGTACAACAACTATCCTTGTATCGCAGCCTTTCGACCCTTTTTTGCGCTGGAAAACACTGGAAACCGAACATTTCTCCATTCATTACCATCAGGGTGAGGATTCTATCTCCTTAGAGACAGCAGAAATTTCTGAGGATATTTATAATAGGATTACGGAATTTTTAGAGTGGAAACCGAAAGGGAAAACACATATTATCATCATGGACAATCAGGACCTTGCAAACGGCTACGCCATCCCTTTCCCGGTAAACACTATTGTAATATATCCTGCTCAACCGCCGCCCGAAGATGCACATTATGAGGACTGGCTCAGAGAACTCATCACCCACGAATTTACACATATTGTTCAACTTGACAGAACAGAAGGCTTTCCCGCTTTTTTAAGAAAATTATTTGGGAGAGCTATCATAAATAATGCAGCACAACCTATCTGGTTTATAGAAGGGCTTGCAGTCTATTCAGAATCAAGGTTTACAAATGGAGGCAGGCTAAATTCGCCTCGTTTTAATATGCTCCTTCGGGAAGAAGCAAAGAGTGGAAATTTTAAATCCATCGACAGAGCAAGCAATTTCCCTCTCATCTGGCCGGGTGGTATAACTCCATATCTATACGGTTCTTCTTTTATTGACTGGTTAGTCGAAAAATATGGCGAAGAAACTATTGTGGAATACAACAAACATACCTCTCGTGGTATTCCATTTGCAGTAAACAGTGCTGCAAAAAGGCTATTTGGAAAAGATTTTGTAACGCTCTGGAGAGAGTGGAAGGAAGAAATGGAGAAAAAGAATTATAAAAACACAAAAACCGAAACAACTCCTTTAACAACTGATGGTCAATGGAACCTCTCTCCTTCCTTCTCCCCTGATGGCAAATCAATTGCCTTTATTCGAATCTCTTTTGATGCATACCCTGGAATCGAGATTTTGAATATTGAAACAGGTAAAAGAAAAAAGGTCGTCGAAGGTTACATAAACACTGGAATTTCCTGGTCGAAAGATGGAAGCAAAATACTTTTTTCAAGGCTGGATATTCAAAAGACTTACTATCTCTTTTCACATATTTTTGAATACAATCTAAAAACTAAAAAGTTAAAAAAAATAAAGAACACAGAGCGGGGAAAATATCCTGTATACACTCCGGATGGAAAAGGAATTCTTTTTGTGAAGGAACATTGTGGAAGTAACGACCTTTGTATCTTCTATCCTGAGAATGACAGTATTGTTATACTCCTTCACAATAATGACCATACACAATATCACTACCCTCAATTCTTTTGCGATGGGAAAAGGGTGCTCTTGTCTTGTTGGAAAAAGAAAGAAGGTGTGCAGGTTTACATATTTAATCTTAAGGATAGTTCTTTTGAGAAAATAACTCAACAGGGAAACAATACAAAGCCAATATGGTCAGATGAGCTCAATGGAATCTTTTTTGCTTCTGATAGAAGAGGTTTATACGAACCTTTCTTCTATTCATTTAAAGATAAAAAAACTTATATTGTTACTAAGGTAAATTCAGGTATATTCTATCCAGATTTATTATCCGATGAAAAAAAGATGGTTTTTTCTCTCTATACTCCGAATGGGTATAACATTCATACCATGCAAATAGAAAGAGAGAAATTTGTAGAGTTCGAAATTAGGAAAATAGAAAATGCGAAATTAGAAATTGATGAGGAAAAGATAAAACCACAAATCCATTCCTACAATCCCCT
>SOKM01000106.1 GCA_004375785.1 Candidatus Cloacimonadota bacterium
TAAAAGCAACCTTCCAATCAGTGTTCTGTTTCAGTAGCAGGAAAAAATCCGTATGCTCTGGAGTTGTTTTATATCGCTCATCCCACTTGATCTGTCGCCAGATTTCTTGCCTCATCATGAAAACATTCGATATTATATTGCAATAAAAATACTCTGCATTCCCAAATTTCTTCCACTGTGGTTCTTCAATTTTTTCAACATAAATTGTATCATTCTCTATGCGGAGGGTGGCTTCATAGCCCTGCTCTTTTGTTTCATATCTATTAACCTTCTTGAGAGAACCGCCCGCTATTCCAATCTTTTTTCTTTTCTCGAGTATATCCCTCAATATCTCAAGCTTTGTCATTGCAGTAAAGATAATATCATCCTCACATACGAATATATATTTAAAGCTATCGGGCATTCTGTCAAGTCCCTCATTTTTTGCCATACAGACACCAGCATCAAGGGCTATTTTGAACAATTCGCATTTATACTTGAAACAATAATCATCCTTCTCTTTACTCTCGTGACCTGTATCAGCTATAAATATCGCAATATTGGGATAGAACTTCCGTATGGACTTTACACAGGCAAATAGTGCATCATCCCGGAGGAAAGTTGTTATCAGGATTGCAATGTCTTTCATTATTAATCTACTTTGGTATAAAAATTACATCCCTATGCTTTCTTTCATGAAGTTGACCTAGTGAAACCCCAGGTTTAAATCCACGTTTATCAAGGAACCCATAAACCTCCTCTGCCCTTGCCCAGCCTTCAATAGGAGGATTTTTTCTTATTTCTAAATTTATCCACTTAACCTTTCCAGAAGAAAGCATTCCAGTTGCCCCCTTTAGCATAAGCAGTTCTGAACCCTCTATGTCTGCCCATATATGTATTTCATTGAAATTTCCCCATTCTAGGTCATCCAATTTAATTGCTTTCTTTTTGACTTTTTTAAAAGTTTCCACCAGTCCTTCACCCAGAAATAATACTACTCCTTCCCTTGAGTCCTCCCAACATTCTATTTCTCCGCTTTTCTCTGACACGACCATATTTAAGAGTTTACCGGGGTAAACATCTTTAAGATTATTGTATCTATTTGTGTCGGGTTCTAGGCCAATTATGGTAAAATCTTCTTCCCTAGACCATGCCTCTGAATTTGGCTTCCCAACTCCTACGTCGATGAATAATTTTTTAAGTGCAACCATTATTTATATTCGCTCCTTATGTTCCCCATCTTTTTCCTTTCAGCATTAAATTCTGTCTTTTGTCTACTGTTATCAAATAATTATATTTATTTGTCTTCGCATCCTTTGACTTTGTTCTTATCTTCGAAATGGCAACGCCGTTAGGATGACAAATACGCTTGAACTCATTGACGTCCTTGAATTCTCCATTCTTTTTATCATCCCAAAAGTGCCGATGTCCAGGAGAGCCAAAGGAATGTTTATATGGAATAGTTATTATAATCCTCACTCTGGCCAATGCCATCATGTTGACTAGGGCTATTCCATAGCTCTCAAGATGTTCAAGGACTTGGCTACAAATAATAATATCGGGTTCTCGAATCGGCATGCTTGCGAGATCGAAAATATCCGCAACATGAAAAGTCAAATTCTCGGAATCCTTCCATTCGCTGTATCGCTTTATGTCGATTGCCCAGATTCTATAGCCCATCTTGACTAGATGGAAATCTATCCTCCCAGGACCACAACCTAAATTCAGCACAGTCTTTCTGCAATCGTAGACTGGGAACGCATCTATTATTGCAATATCTTTCATGTCGAGTGGTTTCGTCATTTATTTAATCCCTTTACGAGAAGTGCCATTTTTTGCTCAAGCTTCTTGGGAGGTGTCCCCATCGGGAAGGTAAAAACCCTCTCAGGTATTCGCTCTGCCATCCAATCAACGACTTGTTTGACATGACAACTTGATGCTTTCTTTTCATAGTAATCATGGAAAAATAAAAACCCTCCTTCAACTATACGATTGTATGCAAACATAATATCTCCAGCAAGCTGAGGATACTTATGGGCTCCATCGACCAGGATAAAATCGAACCTCTCGGGTAAGTCCAATGAAGGAAGAAAGAAAGTGTTCTTTTCATAAGTAATGATATTTTCCGCTCGGAGTCTTTCCTGTCGTTGCTTTCCTCTCATTGTTTCGGGAGCGCTTTTTGTACGCCATCGCTTAAATCTGGGATCACCTTGAGGAAGGTCGATCGTAAAGATGCGAGCTTCAGGAAATAACTGCGAAAGCAATACAGTGCTCAAAGCATCACCCGTTCCGATTTCAAAAACATTTCTCACATCTTTCAAGGCTAAAGAAGCCATCGCATAATAGAATCTATTGAGATGTAACCCTTGTTCATCATAATATCGAACACTTTTAAATTTGTATCCGTCCGCATCATCATTGAATCTTGAAACTAACATCCCATCTTCGCCAAAACTAGCCAACCTTTGCTCCACATCGGTTATATCTATACTGAATATCTCACATCTCTCTTTCATCTTTTGTCGTTCAACATTATTTTGTATTTTATCCATTTCTTTTTTCCTTCCAAACCCACCAATCATATTTCCCCGCCATTCCTGCTCCATTCTCTTTATGTAAATATAGATTTTGAGCAATCACGAAATCATCGACTGCCTTCCTGACAGTTTCGATATCATAATCGTGTCCCGCAAGCAATCCCCCCATCTTTAGTTTAGGATAATATAATGTGACATCTTCAGCCACGGAATCATGCGAATGGTTGCCATCTATGTAGATGAAATCTAGGCTATTATCATCAATGAACTTCACTGCTTCAGACGACTTTTTCTTCACCCACATAATCCTTCGTTCGTAATTACGGAGCTTTTCATGGGCCAATTTCTCTGCCTCTTCGAAATGCTTTAATCCCACTTTTACGGGACTATAGTTCCCATATCCTACATATGGATCTATTAAAGAGACAAGCTTGATATCCAATTCTTTGAGATAGAAGCCTGCATTCGCTCCCCGGTAGATGCCTATTTCAGCGCCAACAAGATTATGTCGACCCTTTAATTGCCTCAATGCCGGAGTTGTTTCTTTTAAGGGCATTTCTATTTTCTCCCCTTGTTTATATTAATTACATATTCGTGGCCCTGATAGCAAAAAAATGCTGGATATCGCTCATTGTCAACGACTCTCAATAGATTGAATTGTTCTGCAATAGATTTATTAACATCAAGCTCCGAGTCTTCTCTTCCCCTTCTCTTATAGAAACTTCCCTTTCCTTGCTGGGATTCTCCCCTAACATGAGGATAATTGCTAATGAAGCGCATTACCATCTCAACTGTCTTTTGCCCTTGAAGTTTCTTAATCTCGGAATTTAGTTCGTGGCCCTTAAGTCTTATGGCATCACAGTAGTACACACAACCGCTATCCACCTTCTCTTCAGCCTCAAATAAGGATATAGGAATTTCATTTTTACCTTCCAGAATTTGCCAGGCGAGGGGTGAAAAACCCCTCCCATGAGGTAGGCGACTCGGATGCACAACGAGATTGTGAGTATTTCTTTTAAGGATATGAGGTGGTACGATTTTTTCGCAGGAAAGGAAAAAACACATATCACCACGGGGAATATCCTCGTAATTACAACAACGAGTCACTCGATGATTTAGGGAGATGGTTTTCTCCAACTCATCCACAAACGGCATAATCCAGCTATCTGGATTGTCCATCAGGAAGGATATTTTCAACATCATCCGTAAATCCTCTCTATATCATCTCTTATCATCCGTACCTTTGAGCGATTTCCTTTATCTGGAAATCTAGCCTTGCCTGCATAATGCAGAATATAAGAATCGAATCTCGAGGCGCTTTCATTCCATCGTTCTGAGAACATACACATATGATTAAAGTGCCAATCCAGCTCAAAGATTTCAAGATCCAATCTGTGAAGCTGATAACCGAAATGAACATCCGTATAGCCTCGACCCTCCCAATATTGACCCTTAAATTTCTTGAATATTTCTCTGTGAGATTGAGAGATTATTGAAACCCCGGTATTTATATAGCCTGTCCTCCATCCGATATCACCCCATGCACGCTGTATGCCAAGGATTCTTCGTCGCCTGTTCTCAAGCCTAGTTCCTTTGTCCTCAAATATTACCCCAAACTTGCCATTCGGTACTATTTCAAATAAGTTTGGACAGTTCTTGTTTATTATCGTATCGGAATCAATATTTGCAATCCGATCATACTTCTCGAATAGGTTATATAATTTCATTATCCTGTAATGAAGCCTACCTTTCCAATCACTACAATCGTTGCAATCGGCATCAGGGCCGATAACAAGAAAATCTGCATTCCATTGTTTAGTAAACCTTTTTATAATCGGATGAGTTAATTTGGTTATTTCCTTGACCCTACTATCTGCTCTAGTCACAACTAATAACCTCATCTGTTTGCCTCGGTATAGAATTTATATTTACTCAAATCCTGGTATGGATCGGGTGGGGTGATGTTTTTATCTGGGAGCCACTGCAAAAGCTCTAGCCCTCGTGCTGCTTGCTCTGGTGTCATATACATATTCCAACCTGCCATCACCAATTTATCGCCCGGTAAACTACATTCATGTCTACCGTCAAACCTGGCAATTTTTAGCCACTTAACGGCTTCTTTATCGTCAGTCAAGATCATTCCCCCTCGCCCTATTGGCAAAAGCTTGTGGGCATGAAATGAAAGACACGTGAGATGATTTACAATATATCTGCCCCTACTAATATTTTTTGCTGAATCTACGATTGGTGTATTCAGCAATTTATACCACCCATCATGATGCCAATTTATGTCTTCAAACGCTATTCGACCTCCTGCATTTATAATGGATGCTGGGACGGAGGGATAGGTAAATTTAGGAATTAATACTTCATTAATATCTTTTACATTACAATAAAGGCAACTCAAAAATAATGCAGCACTGCAACTTTCGACAGAAACCGCAAATGGAGCGCCTGTATATTTTGCCATTTCTTGCTCGAATTCCCTTACTACTTTATGTGCGTCCATTTTAATTAAGCTCCATATAATCTAAAGCCATCCTTATCCGATGCGTATAGGTGGCGTTTGCATGTACCCATTCGTAGCCTGCATCAGCTATTCCCTGTCTCTCCTGATTATGGTCAAGCCAATGGCGTACTTTCTTCGCGAGATCTCCTGGACTCGTGTAGCATCTAATAACATTCTCTGGAAAAATCTCATAAATCCCTTCCCTATAGAGCTCTAGCGCAAACCCTCCGGCACCCAGAATCTTATAATTCCTAACAGAAGTGTATTTGCCATTGCCAGGCCACCCAGACATAGCAATGTTGACCCTTGAAAGAGAGACCATTTTATTGTGTTCTTCATTGTAGATTCGAGGAATACCATAACAACCCCAAAACTTATAACTCAATCCCATCTCCTTTATGGCATTCAGAAAGAAATGTCTATTCTTATGGGAGCCCCTAACACTACCAGCAAAACTGACATCACAGGAGTATTTTGCTTTATCCTCACTGGTAATTTCTTTCGGCTTATCATACACCTCGTCCTGTAGTCCTTGGGGAAGCCAGAAGGTATTGGGATTGATTCGCTTCCATTGTGGGATAGTCTTTGTATCCGGGATAAAGTGATAATCACAATTATTAATTAATGGAAACAGATATGCCCATCTCTTTACCTGCGTCCTTGTATCAACATTCCAAATACAGGTAATGGCATTTTTGAATCTTGCTTTGATCTCCGATACCTTCCATGTCAACGCCTGTGTTCTTGAGCAAAAAACCAAATCTGGCTTGAACTCACACGCTACATTATAAGAATCATGTGGCTGGCGTTTTGC
>SOKM01000233.1 GCA_004375785.1 Candidatus Cloacimonadota bacterium
AATTGTTTGTGATTTGTTCATTGTGGTTTGGTAATTGTTTTTTTTGGAGTTATCATTGAAAGAGCTCTTTCCTGATAAGATGGTTCCTTCATTTTTCCCCTTACAGAAGACGTTATAACTTCTGTGCCTCCTGGTCGTTCATTTCTCATCTCTACGCAGAGATGCCTTGCTTCTATCACGACCATTATACCTTCAGGTTGAAGGATTTCTGAAACAGTATCAGCAATTTCATCGGTTAATTTTTCCTGCAGCTGTAACCTCCGCGAAAGATTCTTTACAATGGATACAAAACTTGAGAACCCGGAAATAATTCCGTTTTGGGGAATATATGTAATATGAACTCTTCCGAAGAAAGGGAGTAAATGGTGTTCGCAGAAAGAAAAGAATGGTATATTTTTAAGAAGAACAATTTCATTTTTTACTTCTGTCTTGAAAACATTTATCCCCTCTTTAGGGTCTTTTTTTATCTCAGAAAATATCTCCTCTAACATTAATGCAACCTTCCCGGGTGTTTTACTCAACCTTTCACTTTTTGTATCAAACCCTATCTCTTCCAGGAATTCTCGAGTAAGTTCTTCAATCCTTTTCTTATTCATTTATTTGGTCTGTTTAGTTCATCTGGTTTATTTAGTCTATTTAGTTCGTTAGTATCGTTTAGATCGTTAATTTCGTTCATTTCTCCGTTTCTCAAGATGTCTGCCTACTCCTCACTCTCTTTTCTCTCTTCCTTCATCTCTGTTACTTTGAAGCTCTGTTACATTTACTGCCAGTGCCACTTTATCCTTTGACTTTTATTATCTTACATCTTACATCGTACATCCCAAAATTTCACTTTTAACTTTTTACTTTTGACTTGTATTTACTCTCTTCTCTCTTCTGTCTTTTCTCTTCTGCTTTCCTCTTTCTGCTTTAATAATCTTCTCTATCTCATCCTTTGTTAAAACTTCCTTTTCAAGAAGTTCATTTGCCAGCTTTTCAAGGAGTTTAATATTGCCCTTAAGAATCTTATATGCTTTCTTTTCTGCATCGGCTATTAAAGCCATGACTTCGCTATCTATCAACCGAGCGGTGTTCTCGGAGTAATCTCTGTGTTGTGCAATCTCTCTTCCGAGAAAGATTTGTTCTTCTTTATCACTCAAGGTGAGCGGACCCAATTTATCACTCATCCCCCATTTTGTTACCATATTCCTTGCAATCTCCGTTGCATTCAGAATATCGTTCTGGGCTCCTGTTGATCTATTTTCGAAGATGAGAAGTTCGGCACACCTTCCACCAAGGAGTGTTGTGAGTTTTGCCTTAAGATAATTCTCCGAGTAATTGTGTCTGTCGTCAATAGGTAACTGCTGGGTTGTTCCAAGCGCCCTTCCACGAGGTATAATTGTCACTTTATGAATAGGGTCTGTGCCAGGAGTCATTTCAGATACAAGCACATGTCCCGATTCATGATAGGCTGTTAGTTTTTTCTCCTCCTCGCTTATGATTAGACTCTTTCTTTCAACACCCATCAAGAGCTTGTCTTTAGCCTTCTCAAAATCCTCCATTTCCACTTTTTTTCTGTTAAGCTTTGCTGCCAGGAGTGCAGCCTCATTAACCATATTCGCAATATCCGCACCTGAAAATCCGGGGGTTCCTCTTGCCAGAAGAGAAAGGTTAACGTCTTTACTTAATGGAATCTTCTTTGTGTGCACCTTTAATATTCCTTCCCTGCCTCGAATATCAGGGAAATCGACAACTACCCTTCTATCAAAACGTCCGGGTCGCAAGAGGGCAGGGTCAAGCACATCAGGCCTGTTCGTTGCTGCCACCAGAATTACTCCCTCATTGGTTTCAAAACCGTCCATCTCAGCAAGAAGGGCATTCAGTGTCTGCTCCCTCTCATCATGTCCACCACCAATCCCAGCACCTCTGTATCTTCCCACTGCATCTATCTCATCAATAAAGATAATACTCGGTGCAAATTTTTTACTCTTTTCAAAAAGGTCTCTGACCCTTGATGCACCAACTCCTACGAACATTTCCACAAAGTCGGAACCTGAAAGCGAGAAGAATGGAACGCCCGCTTCTCCGGCAACAGCCTTTGCCAGAAGTGTTTTCCCTGTTCCTGGAGGTCCAAGAAGGAGAACTCCCTTTGGTATCTTGGCTCCAAGCTTCTGAAATTTCTTTGGGTTCTTTAAGAATTCGATAATCTCTTTCAGCTCTTCCTTTGCCTCCTCAACACCTGCAACATCGTTAAATGTTACAGTTGGCTTATCGGGAAGTGTGAGTTTTGCACGGCTCTTTCCAAAGGAGAGTGCCTTTGTTGGACCTGACTGCACCTGCCGGAAGAAAAATATCCAGACAGCTATGAGAACAATAAATGGTAAGGTGGGCCAGAAATATCTCCACCATCCGCTTTCAGAACGGGATTCTACTTCAACACCCTTTTTTGCAAGGTCTTTTGCAAGGTCAGGGTCCTCAAATGGGATGTGGATTTTAAACCTCTCAAACGATACAACCTTTCCTTCCTTGCTTACAACACTCGATGTGCTCCTAAGAACTCCGTGAATATCTAAATTCGTAAGCGTCACCTTTTCAACGTTCCTTTTATCTACCTCATTTAAGAACCTTGAAAAAGAGATTGTTACCTCTTCTTTCTTCCTTGTATTAAAAATTCCGATGGCAACCATAAGAAGAAGTATTATGCTTATCCAGACAAATATGCCTTTCCACATTGTATTAGAAGGCTGTTGTTTTTTTCCTTTTCTCTGTTTTTCAATCATTAAAACTCCATTGTAATAATTTCTGGTAGGTTTCTATACTTTTCACTAAAATCAAGACCATATCCTATAACATATTTATTGGGGACAGTAAATCCCCTGTAGTCTATTTTAATTTTCTTCGTTCTCTTGACTCTCTTCTCAAGAAGAGCACAAATCTTTAGAGAGCGAGGGTTTTTTCTTTTTAAGAAATCAAAGATGTAAGAGAGTGTTAATCCTGTATCCACAATATCTTCAACAAGGAGAACATTCTCTCCCTCAATGTCTATGGATATATCTTTAATGATTTTAACAACTCCACTCGTTCTTGATGAATCGCCATAACTGGAAACTGAGATAAAATCAATTCTTAAGGGGAAATTGAGTTCCCTGATAAGGTCTGCAAGAAAAACAACAGCACCTTTTAGTATGCATACAAGAATGGGCGACCTATCCCTGTAATCATTATTCAGTTCTTGCGCCAGTTTTTTCACACCTCTTTTTATGTCTCTTTTTCCAAGTAAACGTTTCGTTTTGTTAGCCAATTTCCCTCTTTTCGAGCTTCAGAATTCTTTTGGTCTTTTCTCTCACCCTCGCTACTTCAGCTCTTCTCAAACCCACAATCCAGAGAATACCATTTGCATCAGAAATAAGTGGAATTTCATCCCTTTCCCAGAAGGGTATCTTTTCATCAATTAAAAAATTTTTTACTTTTTTCTCCTGATTCATTCCAAAGGGTTTGAACTTATCACCATTTTCTCTCGTTCTTAAAACGAGCGGGGGGTGAATTGCTTCAAGGTCAAAATAGGCACAGTCAGGGTCGTCAATATTACCGTTCAGACTCCTAAGAACCGATGCTGTGATATAGTAACGATTCTGAAAGAGCACTTTTCCAGGGATATCGAGGAATACCTTCTCGTTTTTGCTTTTTTCGGAAGATATATTTTTGTTTTGAACAAGAACAGCATCCGAACCAACAAAAAAGGTCGTTCCGTAATATGAAAACCTTAATCCAGACGACGTTCCAGAAATTGCAGTCCTTAAGGATTCTATTTCCTTGAAATTGAGCCGTGCATCACTTTTTGTCATACCTTCAAAGCATCTCATTATAACCCTTCGCTGAATACCAGGTTTCAATCGTCTGAAAGCCTCTCTTTCGATTAAAAGATTTTCTTCTGTCTCCATAAAGATTTTCTTCACTACCTTTTTAACCTCTCTTGAAAGTATCTCTTCTTCGTCCCTCAAGACCTCGATTAGCTGTGAAATATTCGTTTTCACTCCTCTGTTAAGTCTTTCTTCAATCAGTGGAACGAGTTCTCTTCTGATAAAGTTCCTTCTATACTGCCTGTTCCAGTTTGTTACATCGATTCTGTAGTCTATGTTTTTCTCTTTTAGATAGAATAGGATTTCGCGCTTTGAGAGACAAAGCAGGGGATGAATGAACCTACCCCTCATTGGTTGAATTCCTAAAAGACCTCTTCTGCCCGCTCCTCTCAAGAGATTAAGGAAAAAGGTTTCGATACTGTCGTCTGCAGTATGGCCAAGAGCAATCTTCTGTGCATCTCTTTCATCTGCTGACTTCTCGAGTGTTTTTAGTCTCAACCGTCGTGCTGCATCCTCTAAGGAAAGATGTTTGTCTTTTTTATACGAGGAGACATTCACACTCTTTGCAATTAAAGGTATATCCATTTTCTGAGAAAAGTCTTTCACAAACCTCTCATCCTTTTCAGATGCCTCTTCCCTGAGGTTATGGTTGATATGGCAGCAGACAAGTTCTATTTTAAGTTCACTTTTATATAGATTTAATAGGTACAGGAGAAAAATAGAATCAGGACCTCCTGAAACAGCAACAAGTATCTTTTCTCCCTCTTCGATTAATCCATTCTTTTCTATATAATTCAAAACCTTCTTTTCTATTTCTTCAACTTTCATAAAAATAGTATAACAAATTTAACCCCAATAAGCAAGAAAAAAAATTAAAGACCCACCAATTAATAACAGGTGAGCTATATTAAAGACCCGCCAATCAATAACAGGTGAGCCATCCTGGCTCACAAGTAGCCGCAGGCGCAGGTAGAACCTGCTCCTACATTCCTGGTAGGAGCAACCTCCTGGTTGCGAATCTACTTTGATTCTGGAATGTAAGATCACAACCAACGGCAGACCGCAGAGCACCGATTAAAACCAGAGTCTAATGTCTTAGGTCTCCTGTCTTATGTCTGAAAGAAATGGATTTTGTCATTGACAACAATGGGATTAAGAGTTATAATTTGACAAAAAAAGGAGAGGAAAATGAAAATTAAACTGGGTTTTATTATTCTCTTTTGTGTCTTTACAGTATCACTTACTGCACAGCAAGCAAGATCTGATTCTATTGTGAGGGTGGGAGCGTGTGAGACACCTGGGATTACCTGGGGAGTGTTTGTGCAGGATAGTTTTGCGTATGTGGCAGATAGATCGTATCTCACAATTGTTAATATATCTGTTCAAACAAGTCCATCTATTATCGGCACCATCTCGCATCCTGCTTATATTGCACCACTAGGACTATGCGTCAGAGACACGATTGCCTATCTAAACTGCCATTTACTTAGCAGATTTTCTGATGTAAGTATTGCGGACCCTATAAATCCTTATCTCCTTGGTTGGTGTAGTATTTACTCAGGGGTTGGTCAAGAAGCAAAAGGTATCTGTTTGAGAAATAATCTTGCTTATGTGACAACAGGTAGCACTGGATTTAAAATTATAAATATACTCTTTCCCTCTTCTCCTACAGTTATTGACTCTTTTCAAACATCGGGGATATCAGTAGATCTTTATGTAGATGATACTATTGCTTACATTGCTGACCTCGATAGTCTTTTAATACTCAATGTTGCAGACTCAACTAATACATGCAGAATAGGGACTGTTGATATGCCCAACAGCTGTTATGATGTTTTTGTTGTTGATACATTTGCATATGCAGTTTGTCTAAGTAATTTTGGTACAGATGGAACTTTACAAATTGTGAATGTGTCAGATCCAGCGGCTCCATTCATTATTAACAGTGTCACAATGAATGGCGACCCACTTGCAGTTTGTGTT
>SOKM01000163.1 GCA_004375785.1 Candidatus Cloacimonadota bacterium
GAGTGAGTGTAAGTTTCTGTCATTCCTGCGAAAGCAGGAATCCAGTGATTAGTCAAAAAATATAATCTACCCCAACTTATTGAGAACTTACGGAAAAATCGCTAAGAAAAATGGTTGAAGAGATTACTGACAGTTCGTCCTATGTCAAGGCCCTGATTTTCACCTACGGCACTGCCCAGGGAACTTAAAATGCCATCTCGTTCACGGATCTGCTTCAAAAACGAGCTTAAAGATGCCCCCTCCCAGCCCTTATAAGGAAAAGATCCTCCTTTACAATTCCCATAGCTTATTGATAAGATAGATATCGATAAATTGGGTCGGAAGCGGCTCAGTTCAACAGAGTTTTATCCGAAATGCCTTCGGCACTACGGATAAAACTCTATACATTAGGCTCAAAAATGAAATAAGTATTCAGGAGGTTAAATATGCTAAAAACATTATGGGCAGTTGTCCGAAAAGAAAAAATTGAGCTTCTGGAAAAGGAAAATATTCCTGAAGGAACAAGGGTTTTAGTAACTGTTTTACCCGAGAACGATGAATCACAGTTCTGGATAGAAACAAGCCAAATCTCTTTAGATACAGTTTGGAATAACACAGAGGATGATGTATATGCACAACTACTCAAAGAATGATGTAATCTTAGTCCGCTATCCCTTTACAGATTTATCAAGCTCAAAGGTTAGACCTGCGGCCATAATTAATGCTCCACACATTTCTGAAGATGTTTTTGTTGTGCCTCTGACCAGCAAAACAACTTCTCTTTTACCTGGTGAGTTTGTGCTCGAAGACTGGAAAAGTGCAGGACTCAATGTGGCTACAGCAGTCAAGCGTGGTATTTACACTGTAAACAGGGGTCTGGTTGTTAAAAGGGTTGGAAAGCTATCCACTTCTGATTCCAAAAGGTTAGAAAATTCCTTACGTGGGTGGTTAGGATTTTGAAGAGCCTACCCTTCAATCCACCTGACCCGCATTCCGCTAGCGCTCCATAGAGTCAGGTGATCTTCAACGAACCGCACAGATAAGAATATAGAACAGGATGAATTCTTATATGAAGAGGAGTATAGTGATAAATGGGTATTGAGATCATGACTAAAGATGAAGTTTTAGAAGTAATCCGGCATCATGAGGGAAAAATCAAGCCATACGGAGTAAAAAAGCTTGGTCTTTTCGGCTCTTTTGCCCGTGATGAGCAGAATCTCGCAAGCGATCTCGACTTACTTGTGGAGTTTGAAAGCGAAAAAAAGACATTCGATAATCTTGTAAATCTTTCGTTCATGTTGGAAGAGGTGTTGAAACGTCGAGTTGAACTTGTGACTACAGAGTCACTCAGTCCATACATAGGCCCTCATATTTTAAAAGAGGTTGAATATGTCACGTTTTCCTCTTGAATATCTTCGACATATTTCTGATGAAACCAAATACCTTATGGATCGGGTAGAGGGGTTGAGTAAGGAGGAGTTCATTAAGGATGATACACTCAAAAGGGCGTTTGTTCGAAGCATAGAGATCATTGGAGAGGCAACAAAGAAGATTCCTTCTGAATTTAAGGAGAAATATGCGCATCTTGAATGGCGAGCGATGGCCGGGATGAGAGACAAATTGATACATGACTAT
>SOKM01000011.1 GCA_004375785.1 Candidatus Cloacimonadota bacterium
TCGCAGAAAAAAGGCGAAAGTCTTGCAGATTCAATACGTATGGCTGATTCATATAGCGATGCAATTGTCATACGACATCCTCAGGAAGGAGCAGCAAGACTTTCTGCAGAATTTGCTGAATCACCGGTTTTAAATGCAGGAGATGGTGCTGGACAACATCCAACGCAATGCCTTCTTGACCTGTTTACTATTATTACTGAAAAAAAGAAGATCAAGGGAAATAAAGTCGTGCTTCTTGGTGATTTGAAGTATGGAAGAACAGTTCATTCACTTGCCTATGCACTTTCGCTTTTCGGTGCAGAATTAACTTTTGTATCCCCACAGAGTTTGAAGATGCCAAAGGAAGTAATTAATGAATGTAAGGACTTTGGGGTTGAACCTTCGAGTACTTCGAATCTGGAGGGGGCAATCAAGGACGCTGATGTCCTCTATGCGACAAGGATTCAGAAGGAACGGTTTCCCGATGCTGAAGAATATAATCGTGTTGTCGGGACCTACAGGGTTGATAATGAATTGTTAAAATATGCAAAAGAGGATCTTATCGTTATGCATCCATTACCCAGAGTTGTGGAGATAGATCCACAGGTCGATAAAACACCTCATGCACTGTATTTCAAGCAGGCATTCAACGGCGTCCCCGTACGAATGGCGCTTCTATCTCTTATCCTGGGAGGTAGAAGAATATGAAGGAACTTAGGGTAACGCCCATTAAGAATGGAACTGTTATCGATCATATCACTCCAGGATTTGCACTTAAAGTGTTACGTGTATTAAAACTTCCAGAGGCGACTTCTTCTGTTGTTAGTGTTGCTATGAATGTAAAAAGCAGATTTGGAAAAAAAGATATTGTAAAAATTGAGAACCGAGAGTTGGATAAAAGAGAGGTGAACAAAATCTCGCTTATTGCGCCAAAAGCAACAATTAATATTATCAGGGATTATGAAGTTGTAGAAAAACATAAAGTCCGATTGCCAGATGAAATTATTGGTATTGTTAAATGCTCAAATCCTACCTGCATCTCTAACTCAAGAGAGCCAGTGGAAAGCAGATTTATTCTGGTGAGTAAAGATCCACCGCATATCAAATGTTACTATTGCGAAAGAGAAACAGAAGATATCGCTGAAAGAATTATCTAATTTCATCGAGTATTTCTTTTGCCCGATCAAGTTTTATCTTCTTTTCTTTCACCATTTGTTCTGCTACTTCATCTATTTGATCTCCTTTCGCGCCAGCCATCACCGCGATATTTTTTGCATGAAGCGACATATGGCCTTTTTGAATACCGACTGTTGAGAGAGCAAAGACTGCTGCAAAGTTTTGTGCAAGACCAAGGCTTGCAACAACTTCAGCGAGCTCCTGTGCTGTTTTTATGCCAAGTATTTTTTTGCAGAGTCTTGCTTTAGGAAGGATGTTTCCAGCACCACCGACAATACCTACTGCAAGAGGAAGCTCTATCTCGCCGACAAGATCACCGTTTTTGTCTTTATAGTAAGAAGAAAGCGAGGTATATTGACCAGTTCTTGCTGCATACGCATGAGCTCCTGCTTCAATTGCACGGAAATCGTTTCCTGTTGCAATAATAAGTGAATCAATACCGTTCATAATGCCTTTAT
>SOKM01000331.1 GCA_004375785.1 Candidatus Cloacimonadota bacterium
AAGGCTATTAATTTTATGGATGAAAAGAAGAAAACAGTAAAAAAATCCGGAATTGTTAGGAAGAGTGATATCAGGGTAAATATAAAAAAACTTGATAATCTGCAAAACCTTCTATCAGAGCTTGTAATTGCAAAGGAAGGACTTAAGGGGTTTGTAAAAACGGGAGAGAGAGAAAGTATCATAAGTGAAACAGAAAGAATAGCCAATATAGTTTCTGCCTTACAGGATGAAGTTATGAAGATTCGTATGGTTCCTATCTGGCAGGTTTTTGAAAGATTCCCGAGAATCGTTAGAGATACTGCAAAGGAACTTGGAAAAGATGTAGATTTTGAGATAAAAGGTGGAGACATAGAACTTGATAGATCAATGCTTGAGAATCTTGCTGAACCGTTACTTCATCTTCTCAGAAATTCGATATATCACGGGCTCGAGCGAGCTGAGGAAAGAAAAAATCTCGGAAAACCTGAGAGAGGCCATCTTATATTTGAAGCAGAGAGACAGAGAGGAATAGTTCTAATTAAGGTTTCTGATGATGGAAGGGGAATGGATACTCAAAAAATTCTTAAGAGAGCAATTGAAATGGGTCTCGTAACTCAGGAAAAAGCGAAGGTTTTAACTGAAAGAGAAATACTCGATTTCATTTTTGTCAGTGGATTTTCCACCTCTAATATTGTTAATGAAGTCTCAGGAAGGGGGGTTGGTCTGGATGTAGTCAAGACGAGGTTAAGAAAACTTGGTGGGACATTTGATTTTAAGGCAGAGAAAAATATAGGAACTACATTTATTCTTAAGATTCCTTTAACAATGGCTATAATTAAAGCATTCCTTGTCAAAATTGGAAAGGAAACATACGCAATTCCTCTTACTTTTGTTGAGGAGACTATCGAACTAAACCAGAAATTTATTAAAACCATTCATTCAAAAGAGCTCTTTGTTTTAAGGGATGAGGTTATACCTATTAAAAGATTGCACAAGACTTTCGGAAGTGAAAATGGGGATAAAGAAGGGTTATATCCTGTTGTAATAATTAACTCTGAATCAAAAAAAGCAGCTCTAATTACTAGCGAGTTTCTCGACCATACAGATATTGTTGTGAAGACTCTTCCAAGAACGTTAACAGATATTAAAGAATTTGCTGGCGTTACCTTGCTCAGCGACGGTAAACCTGCTTTGATAATAGATGTGCCAAATATAGTTTAGTGCTTAGAAAGGGGAAGAATAAATGGATTTGAGAAAATTGAATGAAAGACAATTGGACAGTATAAAAGAAATTGCAAACATTGGTAGTGGACATGCCGCAACAGCTCTTTCCCAGTTAACAAAAAGAAAAGTAATGGTGAATGTCCCGGAGGTAAAGGTTCTAAAGGTTGAAGAGCTACCTTCGCTTTTTCCAGAACCCGAAGAAGTTGTTGTTGGAATCCTTATAAATTTTCTTGGTGATATTACAGGTAGAGTTCTCCTTGTTTTTCCTGAGAAAGAAACATCTCTTCTGACTGATAGTCTCGTTTCAGATGAGGCTAAGAGTAACGGTATTTTCAATGAATACGAACAATCATATTTCAAGGAAATTGCGAATATAGTAATAGGTGCATATCTAACGGCACTTGCAAATTTCCTTGGTTTTCTAATTCTACCATCTGTTCCCGCGCTTGTTATTGATAATGCACTTGCTGTTTTATCATCAGCACATCTTGATTTTAGTAAGGAGAAAGACCTTCTTTTTTGTGTGGAGAGCCTGTTTTACTTCGATGAAGGTGCTACTGCACTTCATGGATACCTTTTGTTATTACCGGATCCTGGTTCACTTGAGGTAATTTTTAAAGGATTTAACCTGTTGTAAAATGTTAATTAATAGTTCAGCCACTAAGTCACGAAGCCACAAAGGATGAAGTAGCAAAACAGTTGTCTAAAATGAAAGAAGAAAAGCACATTTCGGAAAGGGAAAAGAATATTTTATTAAATTTTGCTACAAAAATCGACCCTAAAGATGCTGGCGCGCATAACAATCTTGCAGTTGTTTACTATAATAAGGGTTTATACAGAGAAGCAATTGAAGAATTAAAAAAAGCAGTTGATATCGATCCCAAATTCGTTCTTGCAAAGAACAATCTTGAAATTATACAAAAAACAACGGGTGTTTTCGATGAAACAATCATGAAATGTGAAGAAATCCTTGAGAAGGAACCCGATAATCTTGATGTGCGATTTAAACTTGCAACAGCCTATAAAAACACAGGTAAATTTCTCAATTCAATTCCCGAATTTAAGAAAATACTCGAAAAGGAGCCGGAGAATATTGATGCACATTTTCAGCTTGGTATTGTCTTTAAAAGCCTTGGACTTTATGATGAAGCACTTGAGGAGTTAAACAGCATCCTTAAATTTCAAGACTCTGATGTTTCACCCCTTGTTCATTTGAATCTTGGTGAAGTCTTTTACAATAAAGGGTTACTTGAAAAGTCTATTACAGAGTTCAGGACTGCGATAAAACAGGATGATAATCTTGCAGAAGCCCATTTCCTTCTCGGTTTTGTATATGGAGAAAAAGGATGGTTTGCGCAGGCTGTTGAAGAGACAAAGAAAGCAATTAAACTAAATCCAAAATTCGCAAGGACTCATCCTAATCTCGGCATTTCTCCACCTGTGAAGGTTGATATTATTAAAGCAAGAGAAGAAGCATCTGAATCCCTTGGTATACAACCCGATAGTTTTCTTACCCATTTTAATCTTGGGATGGCTTACAGAAACAAGGGTTTCCTTAATGATGCGCTCAAGGAGTTTAGCAAAGCTGATGAGGTACATCCCGGACAGGTTATGATTCATCAGCAGATTGCAGAACTTCATCTCCTAAAAGGAGAGAATGAAAAATCAATTGAAGAATATAAAAAGGTTCTTGAAATTGAACCAGATTCTCCCAAGGCTTGTAATGATCTCGGTGTAGCCTATCACAAATTAGGAAAACTACAGGAAGCTATTGATTATTATGAAAAGGCTCTCGAGATTGACAGTAATTATGTTATGGCTTACAACAATTTAGCAATCGCTTATTTCCATATTGGTGAAAAAGAAAAAGGTGTAGAGAGCCTTAAAAGTGCTATTGCCCTTAATGATACATATCCAGATGCTTTTCTTAATCTTGGAATGATGTATTTTCAGGAAGGTAGGAATGAAGATGCAATGAGGATTTTTCAGAAGATTTTTTCTATAAATGAAAATTATCCTGTTGCCTATAATAATGTAGGAATTGTGTATCTGAGTCAGAAGAAATACGATGAAGCAATTAAAGTTTTTAAAAAGGCAATTCAGCTTGACCCTGACTACGCAGAAGCACATTATAATTTAAGTTTTACACTTTCGCAGTTTGGTAGATACGAGGAAGCTCTTCAGGAGACAAAGAGGGCTTTAGAAATAGAACCCTATTATACAAGTAACAGGTTCAAATTAGGTATAGACCTGTATGCTGACAATCTCGACGTCCTTGTTAATAAAACCCTTTCCAGGGAGAGTACACCATCAGAAGAGAGTCTTTTTCTTATAGATATGGAGAAGGAAATGGGACTTCCCAATATCTTTGATGTTGAGAAAGAAGAGGAGGAGTTAGTAATTGCTGAGAAAAACTATCTTGAACTTGCAAAGGAGTGTGTCAATCGAGGGGACCGTAAAGAAGCCGAGAATTATCTAAGAGAGCATATTAGAACAAACGATAAAGATTTCGAGGCATTAAAACTTCTTGGCGACCTCTATTATAATAAAGGCCTCTGGGGAGAAGCACTTGCTGTTTTTCAGAAAGCAAACGAAGTATCGCCAGACAATAACGAAATGTTATATGGGATTGCAAAATGTTATCGCGCTATGTCAAGGATTAATGAAGCGGAAGACCTTGTAAAAGATCTTCTTACAAAAAAACCTGAAGACCTCGAACTTCTTCTTTTCCTTGGTGAACTTTATGTTGAAGAGAGTAGATTCAAGAATGCCGAGGACATTTTTAAAGAATGTTATAAAAGAAAATCGGATGGAATAAAGGTTTTGACAAATTTTGCTAAACTTTACGAACGGGAAGGAAAAATAAAAGAGGCTATATCATACCTTAATGATGCAAAAAAACTCACTCCCGATTCGCATCAGGTCCATTATGATCTTGGTAGATTATTGTTGAATAGTGCTCACTATGAGGAAGCACTGGATGAATTCAATCGGGTTCTTGAGATTGATGGAAGCAATATTTTTGTCTATCGTCATCTTGGACTCTGCTATAAAGCACTTTCAAAACCAGACCTTGCAATTTCTTCTTTCGAGATGGCAATTGATGTTGATCCCTTAGATAGCGAAGTATTTGCTGAGATGGCTGAGGTATACATAAATAGAGAAGATTATATTGATGCAAGCGAATCTCTTGACAAGGCATTAAAGATCAAAAAGGATAATTTGAAGGCATTATATCTTAAGGGTGTCCTGTCTGCTAAGAAGAGTAATATTCTTGAAGCAATCAGAAAATGGGAAGAGGTTGTAGCGATTGACCCGAAGAATTACTATGCAGAAGAAGCAAAAAAAAATATATACGTTGCACAAAACTGGGCAAAAATTCTCGGGAAAGAGATAAAACAGGAGGAAAGATTTGGCTTTTGAAGGTCCTATAGAAGAATTGAGCCTTTTTGACCTTTTCCAACTTCTCTCTCTTAGCCAGAAAACAGGAACATTGATTATTAAAACTAACAATGAAGAAATAGAAATTTTCTTTAAATCAGGTAAAATAATCGCTGTGAGGAAGGATGACGCCATAAGCGAAAGAAAGGCTGCTCAGGAGTTAATATTCTCTATCATTGATGCAAATAAAGGTTATTTCTCTTTTAGTGACAGTAAACTTCCTGATGGGTTAAAAGAGGATTTTAAGTTAAAGATTGACAATCTTATTCTTGAGGCATCGAGAAGAATTGATGAATTGGCTAAAATCAAACAGAACCTTCCTTCAGAAGATACTGTACTTATGCTTTCACCTAAAGCCTCCAGTGCTGATAGTCTTGACTTAACGACTGAAGATTGGGAAATTATTTCTTATGTTGATGGTGTTCGAAATATTGGTGACATAATAGAGACAATTGGGAATGAATATGATACGAAAAAACATATTTATGGACTTATGAAAGCAGGGTTACTTACAACGGTTGAGGAGGTTTATGAAGAGGAAATGAAAGAAACTCCCAGAGGACCAAAACAGATACTTTTAGATACGGCTAATGAATTTTATCTTAATGGAGATTTCCGGGCTTCAAGGTCAATTTTAGAAAAATTCCTCTCATTGTATCCTGAAGAAAAAGAGGCATTATATAACCTTGCTCTTACGATGGTAAGAACGGGCGATTTTACCAGTGCAAAAGAAATTACAGACAAACTCCTTCTTGACTCTGGAGATCTTTCTAATGAGAATGTTGTAAAGCTTGATGGTATATTGAGCACTATTCTTAAATTCCTTTAATTATGGACGAGAAAAAAGAAAAATTAGAAGCAGCACCAAATTCTTTAATATTTGTTTCCCTCGCTTCAATGTATCTTGATAATGGAATGGTTGATGAAGCCATTGATTTATGCAAGGCTGGTCTTAATATCGAACCAGAGAACGAAGAGGCACATCTTATCCTTGCAAAAGCAGAAATAGAAAAGGGTGAAAAAGAGAACGCAAAGAAAAGACTAATAGAGCTCCTTGAAAAAAATCCTGAAAACACAACGGCAAAAGAAGTGCTGAAAAAGTTAGAGACTGAAATTTCTGAGCAACCATCTGCACCTGAG
>SOKM01000133.1 GCA_004375785.1 Candidatus Cloacimonadota bacterium
ACCATACGGTGCAGGGTTTAGCCTGCGAACTTAACTTCTTATAATACAATGAATTACGCAACCTAAAGGTTGCGGCTACCATGCAAAAATTCACATTTTGGCACAGCCTTGAAGCTTGCGGCTACTTTTTCACTTTTAACTTGGATATTGCGTTTATCTTCCGTTGCGTAGCAACGATTACAGTTCCGTAGACGTTCTCTCTTCTCTGATCCTCTGATATTTTGGTATTCTGATACTCTACCTACTGCCTACTCCTTACTCTTTACTATCTGTCACTCATATCTCAGTGCTTCGACCGGGTCGAGTCGGGCTGCCTTATTTGCGGGATAGATACCAAAAAATATACCAACCCCAGTTGAAAACCCAAAACCGAGCAGAACTGCCCAGAGGGGAATTGCAGAGGGTATTTTTGACGCAATCGAAATAACCTTTGCTAAACTGAAACCAACAATAATACCAATTACTCCTCCGAAACCACTTATTACGACCGCCTCCGTGAGAAACTGATACAGTATATCTTTGTATCGAGCACCAATTGCTTTCCGTATTCCAATCTCTCTTGTCCTCTCTGTAACAGAGACAAGCATAATATTCATAATACCAATGCCTCCTATAAGGAGGGAGAGAGAAGCGACTCCAATCATTACTAAAAATGCAGCGCCAGTAATCTTATTATACATATCCATAAGCACATCCTGAGTATTAATAGAGAAATCATCAGGTTTTCCCGGTTTTACCTTACGTATTCTTCTTAAAACTCCCCGAATTTCATCTATTGCCTCCTCTTTATCCTTTGCGAGAATAGCAATAGCAATAGCTTCCCGTCCCCTTCTCATAAAAAGTTTTCTGAATGTGCTGAAAGGAATAATTGCTTCATTATCCATACTTCTCCCAAGCATCTGTCCCTTTTTTTCAAGAACACCAACAACAACAAACTTAGAAGACCCTATCCTAACTGTTTTATTTAAAGGCTCCTCGTTGCCAAATAACTCTTCAACAATATCCGTTCCAATAACACAAACCCTTTTTTTATGATTGTTGTCCAATGCTGTAATATATCTTCCTAATTCAAGGTCCCTGCCTGTAATAGTCTGATATTCGGAAGTTGCACCATTTATAGAGACAGGATTTGTTTTCTTATCTTTGTATTTCATTCTTAAATGGCGACCGTCAAGTGGTGAAACAAGCTCCACACTACTGCACAATCTTTTAATTGCATCTGCATTTTCCGGTGTAATATCCTTTCTTCCTCGGTACTTCCACCAGTCGCCCCCTGTTTGAACCCATGGCCATTTCTGCACATATATAACATTTGAACCAATGGACGAAAACATATCGGTAACCTTTTTATTAAGCCCCGAAATGAGCGATACTACAGTTACAACGGTCATAACACCAATAATGATTCCAAGCGTTGTCAAAATAGACCTGAGTTTATTCGCCCGTATTGCATCAATCGCTATCCTGAAACTTTCACCTATATGCATTCTTCCTTCCCTCTATCATAAATATTCAGTTAACTACGTTACATTTCAAAAAAGGCTGTCATTGCGAGTAAACAAATGGAGCCTGTCCTGAGCCCTTCGTTTCACTCAAGGG
>SOKM01000038.1 GCA_004375785.1 Candidatus Cloacimonadota bacterium
ATTTTTAAAGTACTAAATTCAAAGTCAGTTAGTTGGTAACAGATACTGGTTGATGCATTGAACGGATTGGGATAGACATTGAGCCCCCCTAAATCTGAAACTTCTATCTCCCTTATTTCTTTCTCTTTAACTCCTACTACTATATGCTTTAGAATTTGTAAACTATCATAATCTGCGACAAATACCAACGTATCAATAGCAAATACCCCCCGAGGGTCTCCTGGAGTGTCGTAACTCGCTACAAGTGTGGGGGTTAAAGGATCAGAAATATTTACTACCCTTAGACCTCCCTCAACATCTGCTCTTTTGTAAGAAGCATACTTGGGTCTTAACCCTCCAACTTGTCTCGGTCCTTTATCACTACTCCACCAGTCAGCAGCGGCTACATAAGCATA
Source organism: Candidatus Cloacimonadota bacterium (assembly GCA_004375785.1). Taxonomy (GTDB): domain Bacteria; phylum Hydrothermota; class E44-bin80; order E44-bin80; family E44-bin80; genus E44-bin80. The sequence continues at coordinate 396 of SOKM01000038.1, forward strand.
ACTACCAGAAACACAAACTGCAAGTGGGTCGCCATTCATTGTGACACTGTTAATAATGAATGGAACCGTTGGATCTGACACATTCACAATTTGTAAAGTCCCATCTGTCCCAAAATTACTCTGACAAGCCACATAAGCGAAGGTATCAATAACAAATACATCATAACAGCTATTAGGCATAGCAACAGCTCCTAACCTAAACGGTGCTGTAGAGTCAGATACTTCTATTATTTGAAGACTATCAAGGTCAGCAAGATAAGCAATCAAGTTATTGACGAATAGATCTTTCGTTTTGCCTGGTGTATGGTGCCGACCAATTATCGAAGGAGTTGATGGGTTTAAAACGCTCACTATCTGCAAACCAGAATCACTTGCTGCCAAATAGGCGTTACTATCTCTAACATAAACACCTTTGGGTTCTGTAACTACAGGAATAAAGCAGGATCCTACTATGCTTGGAGAATCAGGAGTGGAGACATTCACTATTGTAAACCAGCCACCATCATTAATGTATGCGAGGGTATCTATCACAAAGACTCCTAGGGGGCCTGAGCCTTCATCGAAGTTGATAACTACCCAAGGAGATGGCGGTGCGGATATGTCAACAATAGATAAATAGCTACGGGTTGCTACATAGGCAAAATCACTTTGAACAAAAACTCCCCAGGGCCAACCTAATGGTCTACACGCTCCCACTCTTACAATGGAATCACTCCTTGCTGGCTGGGCAGTAAGGGACACTGCGAGGATACAAAAGAGAATAATAAAACCCAGTTTAATTTTCATTTTTTACCTCCTAAGAATAATACCTTTTCACATACTTTGTTTTGAAATTTATATGTTTTGGCTTGGATAAAATAAACACCTTTACTTACAATCCACCCCTTATCATCTTTCCCAGACCATACAGCCGTATAACTCCCATTCTCTTGATACCCGTTATGAATTGTTTTCACCAACTTTCCTGTAATATCAAATATTTTCAAGCTTATATGACTTGAGATTGAGAGTTGATAATGAATATTTGCTGAAGAATAGATCGGATTTGGATGTATGGATAATTCAAGAACTCTCTCTCCCCTTCTACTACTTATTTCCTCAATTCCTGTCATGATATGTTTCAGTATTTGCAGGCTATCCTCGTCTGCCACATAAATGTATTCACCAACTACAAAAACATCTTCTGGATAGCCCGGTGTATCATAACTTGTCACCAATTCAAGATTGTCAGGTTGACTAATATCAACTATTCGCAATCCGCCTTCCACATCTGCTTTGGAGTCAGGATGATTTCTGCTTCTCATTTCAAAAGGGTCTCTTTTTCGTTTGCCTTTTCGTGTCCAATAGTCTACGGCTGCAACATATGCATAATTGCCTTCGATAAATACCGCTATAGGGTCACCATTCATATAGACCTCATCCACTAATAGAGGATTCGAGGGGTTAGAAATATCCACCAATATTAATCTGCCATCTGTCCCGAAATTGCTCTGGCATGCAACGTATGCATAATTGTCCTTTATGTCTACATCCCAACAACCAGAGGGCATACCGCATGCACCGACACGAAAAGGATTATTAGGTACAGCAACATTCGCTATTTGTAAACTATCGTTATCCGCTATGTAGAGCAAAGTATCCCTTATACGAAGATCAAAAGCATATCCAGGTGTATCGTAAGCAATTATTATGTAAGGAGAATCTGGCTGAGCTACATTTATTATCTGTACTCCTTTAGTCCCATGTGCAAGATATGCGATAGTATCAGATACAACAATACCTTTAGGCATGACCCCTGTTGTTGGTGTAAAGCACCATCCAAGCCTATAAAGACTTTCAGGGTTCGCAACACTGACAGTAGAAAACCTTGTGACGAGTCCATTATTATTGTATGCAACAGTATCTTGCACGAAAACACCTACAGGGGCTACGTGGACATCGCTATAATAGCTTACTACATAAGGGTTTGACGAATCTGCTACATTCACTACCGTAAGTCTTCCTCCATCAGCTATATAAGCATAATCACCCTGCACATGCACACCAAAAGCAACTCCCGGTGTTGCACACGCTCCCACCCTCACAATAGAATCACTCCTTGCTGGCTGAGCAGTAAGGGATACTGCAAGGATACAAAAGAGAATAATAAAACCCAATCTAATTTTCATTTAACACCTCCTTTTGGAAGCATTAAAGCTTATTCAATTTTGACTATCTTTTGGTTTATCTTCTTTGAACCGACTCTTAGCTGACAAAAATAAAAGCCACTCTTAGGGACACCGCTTAAATCACCACTTCTATCCCATTGAAACTTGTAAAGACCAGGTTTTTGTATTCCATTAAAAAGTGTTTCAACTAATCTTCCTGATACATCATAGATTTTTAAAGTACTAAATTCAAAGTCAGTTAGTTGGTAACAGATACTGGTTGATGTATTGAACGGATTGGGATAGACATGGAGCACCCCTAAATCTGAAACTTCTATCTCCTTTATTTCATCTTCTTTAACTCCTACTACAATGTGCTTCAGAATTTGAAGGCTATCATAATCCGCTATAAAAACCAATGTATCAACAGCAAATACACCACGGGGGTCTCCTGGTGTATCGTAACTTGCAACGAGTGTAGGACTCAAAGGATCTGAAATGTGAACAATCCTCAATCCTCCTTCTACATCCGCTCTTCTGTTAGAAGCATACTCGTGTTTTAACCCTCCTATCTGTCTATCTCTTCCTTTAGACACATTCCAATAATCAGCCGCTGCTATATAAGCATAATCACCTGAAATCCATATATCAATCGGGGCACCATTTAAGTTATCAGCACTTGCTACGATTTGGGGCGAGGCTGGATTAGATACATTGACAACTTGAACACTGCCATCACTGCCAAAATTACTTACACTGGTTGCATACGCAAAAGTATCTACAACAAATACATCGTAACAACCATTTGGGATTTTACATGCTCCAACACGATAGGGGTTAGTAGAATCGGCAATACTCACAATAAGTAAACTGTCGTAATCTGCAATGTAGATTAAAGTATCTTTTACAAATAAATCAAGAGCAGTTCCAGGGGTGTCGAAAGTATCAAGTGGCTCTGGTGACGTTGAAGGGACCGCATTAATAATTTCAAAACCTGTGTTGCCCAATGCTATATAAGCAAGATTGTCTTTAATACAGATTCCTTTTGCATCAAGACCACTCCCTGTATAGGTCCAACAGGAGCCAAGAACATAAGGAGCAGTCGGATCTGAAACACTTACTTCAACAAATCTTCCAGATAAAAAAGAGTTCAAATAAGCAATTGTGTCTCTCACAACAGAACCTAATACTCCTGAATAAAGAGGATGGAAGAGACTACCAACAACAGTAGGATTAACTGGTAAAGAGACATTTACTATTGTGAAGTGATTATAATCTGCCACATATGCAAAACTATCCTGAACAAATACACCCCAAGTCAATCCCGGTGTCGCACACGCCCCCACTCTCACAATAGAATCAGCCTTTGCTGGCTGGGCAGAAAGAGTTACTGCAAAGATACAAAAGAGAATAATAAAACCCAGTTTAATTTTCATCTGATACCTCCTGGTATAATATTCATTATACCTGATTACACAGATTTACACCTCTGTCGAGAAATAACCTTTGAAATCATTATCATGTCTCCTTTATTGCGTGTTTCGAGTTAATAGATTATAATCCTTATTAAATGTTTTGTCAACAAATTTCATTGATTGGTTGACAAGTTTCTTTTCCTTTTTAGTCAAATCCCCATACAGTAAACCTAATTTTATCTGATCAGTCTTGCCAATTAACTCATTAAAATAAGACATCCTTTCATAATTTGTCAGACTCTTAAATGTCTTACTTAATAAATTTGATAAACTCAGTACATAATCTTTATCATCTTTTGTGAAATACTGCTTAAAAGTTCTGTAATTTACCCTTGCTACCATATTTTCTATCTGCCTTATCTCGTTTTTAATCTGCGTAATCTGATTTTTGAAATCTGTGTAATCAGCGAAGCTCACATCATCATAAAACACCTCACCGTCAGACTCCGCAGTTTCTTCTGTTGTGCCGAGGGAAATCTTATTTGAAACATAACTGGGATTCATAGGCACAAAGGTTCCTTTCAATTCTCCATCCACATAGAAATCGACCACTGCTGGATTTGGCGGGTCGGGATACCGATGTATCTGAATCTTATACCACATGTCAGTGGAATCGATGTATGCACCGAAATGCATCCCATTCGCATCCTCAACCCAAATAGCATATGGATGATGATTGGGAACCATTCCCACTGTATCAAGAACCAGAGCAATGTCAGTCTTATAAGCCAACCCCTCATCAGGGATATTCCACAATTCACATAAAATGAAGGAATCAATCGAACTATGAGTATGATAAATCCACAGATAAAATTCTATCATATATTCTGAAGAAGAATTAATAAATGTTTTACAAGCATTTGCATAGGAGTTATCATCGGGGTCGTAGATGAAAAGGCTTTTCTCACCATGGGCTTGTGTTTGGTATGCATTTTCCAGATCTTCTGCGCGTCTGATTACAACCCCATTTTCACTTTCACTATAGGGCCAGGTAGGTTCCTCTCCTGGACCCTCAAAGGTGTCTCTAACTAATATCTTAGCATCTATCTTTGAAACATCTATAACCACGAACAAACATACAAACACAACACCTAAAAGATATATCCAGCTGATTCTTTTCAATTTCTTTGTCATTTTTTCAACCTCCTACTTCAAAAGTTGGGTGTTAAATCTAATGGATTACTATCGTCTTTTTTGTTACTCTGTTTAAATTAGTCATGACTTGATAAAAGTAAATACCATTTGATAAAGCTTTTCCACTTTTGTCTTTACCATCCCAGTAAGTGGTATGAATACCAGCGTGCTGAATCTCGTCAATCAATGTTACAATTAATCTACCGCTTAGATCATAGACATTCAACGTAACCTTATCATCAATAGGTAGTTGATAACTGATTGAGGTGAAACAGCTGAATGGGTTAGGTTGATTTTGCATCAACCTTACTTTTTGGACTTTACTTTTTACTTCTATTTCTTCTTCTTTAACTCCAACAATAATATGTTGTAATATCTGAAGACTATCGTAATCAGCCATATAGACATATGGGAAAACCGTAAACACATCACGTGGATCTCCTGGTGTGTCATAGGTAGCTGCTAATGTAATGCTATCAGGATTTGATATATCCACTATCCGCAATCCTCCTTCAATATCTGCCAACAAACCCATTGACCAGGCCGGTCTTAAACCTCCAACTTGTCTCGGTCCTTTATCACTACTCCACCAGTCAGCAGCGGCTACAT
>SOKM01000174.1 GCA_004375785.1 Candidatus Cloacimonadota bacterium
CCAATCAAACTAATTCAACAATAAATTAAAGACTTCGAGGTATTTCTCCTGGGTTTTCTTTATTACTTCTTCTGGAAGGGCAGGAGCAGGCGGTTTCTTGTCCCATCCTGTGTCTTCAAGGTAATCCCGAACATACTGCTTGTCAAAACTCGGCTGTCCGTGACCTGGCTCGTACTCTGCAAGTGGCCAGAAGCGGGATGAATCAGGGGTAAGAAGTTCATCTATCAAAATAATCCTGTTATTCAATTCACCAAATTCAAATTTTGTATCCGCAATGATAATGCCTCTTTTTAATGCGTATTCTTTCGCCCATTTGTATATATTGAGGCTTGCATCCCTGATTATACCATAGTTCTTCTTACCCATTAATCCCTCTGCCTCTTTCTCTGTGATATTTATGTCATGCCCTTCCTCCGCTTTTGTGGCGGGTGTAAAGATAGGCTCGGGTAATTCATCTGCTTCAATAAGACCCTTGGCAAGTTTTATGCCGCACACCTCACCCCTCTCTTTGTATTCTCTCCACCCTGAGCCTGCAAGATAACCCCTTACTACCGCTTCTATCGGAAAGGGCTCGGTCTTTTCAGTAATCATAATCCTTCCAAAGAGTGTTGATTTGTATTTTTCGAGTTGAGGGGGCAGGTCGTTAACATCCCCTGAAATCATATGGTTCTCAATGATTTTTGTTGTTTTATTCATCCAGAATATTGACATCTGTGTCAGGATTTTTCCCTTTTCAGGAATCTCGCTCCCAAGGACGACATCAAACGCAGAAATCCTGTCAGAAGCAACAATAAGGAGTCTATCCCTTAAGTCGTAAACATCCCTTACCTTTCCAATCTTAAAAACCGGAAATTCTGTTAATCTTTCCATATAATCTCCTCTTCAATTTTTTTGACCAAATTCTACAGGCTGAGTTCGTTTAGGTTGCAAGCTAATTCGTTATACAAAAGTTCTATTGTGATGTCAAGGAAAAAAGCATTAAAAAGAAAAAACTTGACAAATTGCTTTTTTTTTAGTAAGTTTAAAAATAAGAAAAGGAGGTAGTATGAAAAGATTTCTATTCGTAATCGTAATTTTTATTTTTGCCGCCAGCCTTTTTGCTGATGCAGAGCTTGACAGCATCAGACAGGCAATAAAAGAAAAAGACGCAAAGTGGACAGCAGGAATAACGTCTATGTCAATCCTTTCAAAGGAAGAAAAGAGAGCACGTCTGGGATGGAGAAAGGAACTCGAACCAACACCAGATGAGAGGGAAATGGGCCCTATCTTTACACCGAGCAGAACATACGCTGAATCACTCGATTGGAGGAATTACAATGGTGTGAATTATATGACACTGATAGGGGACCAGGGAGCCTGTGGTTCCTGCGTGTTATTCGGTAACGTCGGTGCAATGGAAGGTATGATGAATATCCAGGCAGGTTGTGAAAACCTTTTACTGGATATGTCTGAACAGGAACTTCTCTCCTGCAGCCCGGGTTCTTGTAACGGCTGGAACAGTGGGGATTGCATGAATTGGCTGAAATATATAGGTGTTTCTGAAGAAGCCTGTTTTCCATATCAGGCAAACCATAGTATTCCCTGTTCTGACAGGTGT
>SOKM01000145.1 GCA_004375785.1 Candidatus Cloacimonadota bacterium
GACAAGTGCTGAGATTTGGCTTATCACGCCGAGATGTCGGCTAAAACTTTGAATATGCAAGAACTCAGAATGTTTGAATCTGAGACCGTGAAAGTCGGCCATGACTTGTTAGGTGAGTATTCATCTGAAACTGCCGATTTACACTGTGAATAAGGGTCTTACGAGTTCAAATTGGTAGGTGATATTGCGACCACAACATAAAGATGTTAGACACACTGAAGGGGCAGAACGTATGAACAATGATCAGTCGAGGAAGAAGCGGACCGTGAAGTTTTTTCTCATTGGATGTGGAACGATTACGGTCCTAATAGTAGCTATTGTTGCTGGGGTTGGCGTATGGCTATTCTCGGGACCAGAAGGTACGGAAATGTCGGCATATCACCCTTTTCGATCAGCCAAAGCAAAAGAGGAGTATCTGAAGTTATATGATATGAGGGCGAAGAAGTGGCCAGTCGTTTCGGAGTCCAGGACGGTAGATACTTCCTACGGTCAAACATTTGTACGGATTAGTGGGCCAGTTGGTGCTCCGCCGCTAGTGCTACTGCATGGAATTGGTGGCAATTCATTGCAGTGGCTGCCAAACATAGAAGCGTTATCCGAGTGTTATAGAACCTATGCGGTGGACAACATTTATGACTATGGGCGAAGTGTATACACGCGAACCATCAAAGGCCCGGATGACTTTGTGAACTGGCTTGATGAGTTTTTCAGTACTCTTGTGCTTGGAGACAATATCAATCTTATGGGTTTGTCTTATGGAGGCTGGCTGACAAGCCAGTACGCACTCCGCTTTCCAGACCGACTCAATAAAATTGTGTTATTGGCGCCAGCCGGTACTGTGTTACCTTTGCGGTTAGAGTGGATGATGCGCGCAATTCTTTGTGCAGTGCCTCATCGCTACTTTACCAAAAGTTTTATGTACTGGCTCCTGGAGGATTTAGTACAAAAAGATGAAGCCAGCCGGGTAATGGTAGAGGAATGGGTGGGTGATTCGTTTATGGCTACTCGGTGCTTCAAGCCAAAGAGTATGGTTAATCCGACTGTTCTGGAGGATACGGAATTACAAAGTATCAAAGTGCCTGCGCTCTATTTGGTCGGTGAAAACGAAAAGATCTATTCTGCTCAGGAAGCCGTGCAACGCCTTAATAAGGTAGCATCCAATATAAAAACAGAGGTTATTCCCAATGCCGGTCATGACTTAACAATTGTGCAGGCAGAGATGGTGAATAGAAAGGTTCTAGAGTTTCTAAAACAACCGTGATGCTCAAAGTAGAACATGTTCAGCTTTTGCAGAATCCCCAGGAGTGAGGCACCAGAGCCCTCCAAACAAATTGACAACCACTGAAATTTACCTTAATTTATCTCCAGAGGATGCAATTAAGCAGTTTTTAGATAAGTGGTAGGTTTGTATATAAGTAGGCTACACTCCACTAGGAACCTAATCAGCTAACTGACAAAGCGAAGGTGTCAACAAATTTCCCTTTCCTTCTTTTAAACTCCTTAGCGTTGCAACTTTTCATAAAAGATGTAAAAAGCTGCCCGAAATGGTAAAATATAAATAATTACACTAATTCTATTACGAGTATGACCAATAAAG
>SOKM01000345.1 GCA_004375785.1 Candidatus Cloacimonadota bacterium
AATACTTTACGACTGCAAGACTGTCCTATCGCCACCATATGAATTGCCGATAGCACATCGTGACCAATTCTCTAGATATATAAAAGACCAGTATGACAAACTCGAACCGCATGCAAAAACTGCACTGAAATGCTTTATAATCATAGCGCATAGCTTCGCTGATAAAATCGAAGATAAAATCAAGCAAATGAAGATTGAACCTTATATCCCGTTCTGTCTGATCACCGCAAGAGACTTAAAACTTATTGCAGAAAAATGGCTCCAGGAGCACAAAGGGGAAGCCTTACCAACGTCTGCACTTGTTTTTCAAGGTCGCTATACTCTGAGTGAGTTTAAGAAGAAATTCGTATGAGCGAATGTGAGGACAAGGACGTCCTCAAATAGACAGTATTTCCTCAAAAAGCTAAGGGAACTCATAAAGAAAAAAGAGGAATAACCAGCCGCGGTGGCGAGGTAAGGCAAAAAAGGGTACCTCACACGCAGGATATGAAGAATCTTCAGAACTCAAGGAAAGGAAGAGATAGGATCAAAACAATTGTATTGACGGCTATTGTACTGATCCTGCTCGCTCTTGACTGGGCAGCACTGCACGACATCTTCAAGGGTGAGCCAAATTTATATTTGGAATACGCAGTGGTTGTGTTCAGCATTATTCTGATTAGTGCTGTGATTTTCATCACGCTGAAAAGAAAGAAGAGGAGAGTAAACATCACCTAAGGGACTGTTTGCGCTTCGAGCTAGACCGAGAATTTACGCTGATTGGGAAAAAAAGAGGCACATAGGTAGTTAAAATGCATGAGAGAAAGAAAATCAGAGAGGCCAAATACTTCTATTCTAGAATGGTTCAGGAACAACGAAATAGGGATGATTTTACGTATAACCTAAGTGCGTTCCTTTCCTCCGCTCGTTCAGTGTTGCAGTATGCATTAACTGAAGCAGAGACAAAAACGGCAGGAAAACGATGGTATAATGATTGTATTTCAGCTAGTCCTGTATTAAAGTTTTTCAAGGACAAGCGGGATATTAATATTCACACCGAACCTATCGAACCTAAGGCGCACTATGAATTAACACTTACAGAGAGTATACAGCTTTCAGAGTCCCTTTCAATTACTGTTAGGGATAAGAATGGGAACATAAAATACCAATATTCTTCTGATGAACCCAAACCAAAGCCAAAGAAGCCAGAAACTCCAGCAGTTACAGAAATCAGGTACAGATTTGCTGATTGGTCTGGAAGTGAAGATGTCCTGACGTTATGCAAAAAATACATTCAAGAATTAGAAGATATGATCAAGGATGCAGTTGACACCGGATTTATTAGCGGGTAGAAAGCAAAACCAACAAGGAGGTGAAAATGAAGGGCAAAGCACTATTAGCCACCTTTCTGCTGGCTGTAGGGTTTTGTTTTGTGCCTGCTTTAGGGTATGGGAAAATCAGTCAACTGGTACTTAGAGAAGCAATAGTAACGCCTATGAGTTTCCACCTATTAAAGGCTCGGGTTGAATACATGATGCATAACCCGAACGGTTTTCTGAATGTTTCGTTTGATTATGATCCAACGCTAGGAGGGCTGGGGAATTTTTTCTCTCTTCC
>SOKM01000126.1 GCA_004375785.1 Candidatus Cloacimonadota bacterium
TAAAGATAGCTGGTACTGTGAAAAATGTGGTGCGGAACTTCTTCAATAAAAATTGAAAACAAAAAAAATAAGAAGGTGATATAATGAAATCAAGAGATGTTAAAAATTTGATTTTTCTGATTTTTGTTCTTTTACCCTTGTTTGTTTTTGCTGATTCCTGGATTCAGACAGACTGGAGCGGGGGAGATGGTTATCCACAGTGGCAAGACCCAACGGGGTATTTTGAAGGAATTGGTGTAAACGGTTGGAGAGAACCTGGTTCCCTTACCCTTTTCGCACCCGACTTTGAGCATTTTTATTCATTAGACTCAATGCCTGGTGCTCAAACAGTTTCTTCATTGTTTTCTGATAACCAGGAGAGATATTACGCGGGTTGTGGCTGGAATCAAGCAAGGCTTTTTATTTCCTCCAATTTCGGCAATACCTGGGATTCAGTTACAACAACAAATTTTGGGGGTGATGAAGAAATTGATGCAATTCTTTTATCCTCGTTGAATACCCTTTTTGTAGGCACTGGTATGTCCCCTGGCAGGATATGGTATAAGGAAACGGGAGACACAACTTGGTCCAGTAAAAATCTTACTGGTACAAATACCACTTCAATTATCGAAACAATAGACCAGGATCTCTATGCATCAACAGCAGGAAATGGAGTTGTTTATAGGTCAACAAATTATGGTCTTGGCTGGTCTCAAACACCAGGACAGCCGAAGATTGGCAATTATACTACTACTGCAATATATCAATTGTTCCAGGCAGAGAATGAGTTTCTCTACGCTGTTACAAAATGCTCGGATGGAAATGGATGGGTATTCTTTTCAGATGATTTAGCGGCACACTGGGATACCTGTCATAGCCTTCCAACTACGGTGAAAGCTTTATATTCTATTTCTGAAGGACCAGGTAGTATACTTTTTATAGGGACGGGTGATACTGATGGTGATGTTTTTAAATCAACTGATCAGGGATACTCCTGGGAAATCTGTGAAGATTTACAAGACGCACAGATCGTAAATGGGATTATAGTTGATAAAGATACATCTGTGTTTGCAGTTGCTAAAGTTTGTGACATTGAGAAGAAAGGTTTTATTGCTTCTGTTTTTCACTCTACTGATAAGGGACAAAGCTGGGTTTCTGTTAAACTTGATTCTACATACGCACCCACATCATTTTGGCAGACAAAGAAGGGTTTTCTCCTTGTTGGCACAGAAAAGAAGGCTGAGATATTCAAGTCTGCATATGTAGATTCAGGTTATCTTGTATCTTCGGTCTATGATGTAGGAACGGGGAATGGAAGTTCAAATTTCGATTCTATAATTACCTGGTCAGAAAATTTGAACGGTCAGAACCTTGCAATAAAGGTTAGAACGGATACTGTGGATTCTATGGCAGGTGCACTTTTTTGGGATTTATGTCCTTTAGCAACAAACGGAGAACCTCTTTCAAATCTAATCTCGGTGGATAATGGTCATAGATACATTCAATACAGGGTTGAACTTTCTACAGGTTCTATAGATTATTCATCTGAACTGATAGAGATTGAGATTAGATATTCCATAGATACAATTCCTCCACATATCGATACTGCATATGCGTCTGACGGCAGTACGCCTGGATATGGGATAGATGCCGATGATTATGTTATTCTTATTTTTGATGATACTACCAATGAGCCACCTATCCCAAATACTGAAATAGACACTATTCTGGTTTTAAGCAGTGGTCATAGCTGGTGTGATATTAATGGTGATGTTCTAAGACATTGGTTATCTCCCGAAACACTTAAGATTTATTGGTCCCCTTTAAACGGTTTACCTACAGTTGAAGTTGGTGATACAATCTATCCTGATTCGTTTACAATAACAGACATACCCTGGGGAAATCCCTGTTTTAGCCCAATCGTTCTAACCGGTAGTTTTGACCCTCCGGGTATTGCAGAAGGTGATTTACCTTCAAAATCTATTGAAAGAGTAACCGTCTTTCCGTCAATTTCACGAGCAAAAGTGAACATTAAACTCAATATAAAGAACGATTCCGACGTGAAAATAAACATCTTTGATATTTCAGGAAGATTAGTAAATAGAATTGTTGAGAGGAAATATTCAAAAGGGGTATATACCATCAACTGGTATAATAAAGAAAATTCATCAGGTATCTACTTCATTAAAACAGACATAAACAACAAATCCCATATAGACAAAGTAACAATAGTTAAATAACCAACTAAATCCAGACTTTAGACATAAGATATTAGACCAAAGACCCCCAAGGTTTTACTCATGCAAAATAATTTCAAATCCCAGCTAAGCTTTTCCTTACAATGAAATGTTTTATTACAGCGAAGCATTTTATCACAACAAAGTATTTTTTTTACAGTGAAAATATTTAATTACAGAGTAGCTTTTTCTTTAACCACAAACTTTGCTTTTCTTTGTTGACATTTAACACTATTTATGGTATATAATGTCCTATGAATTCAAGAGATACGCTGAGCAGAGAATGGTATGCTCTATATACAAAATCGCATTTCGAAAGAAAAGTTAACGATATTCTTTCAAAAAAGAAGATAACAACTTTTCTCCCTTTGAGGAGAGGAAAAGCAAGAATTGCAGGTTCTTTCAGGTTCACAAAAGTTCCTCTTTTTAGAAGTTACCTCTTCATAAATATCTCTCTTAACAGCCAGGAATATTACAATATACTCGATACAACGGGTGTTTCCTATATTGTGAAAAAGGGGAATATACCCTGTCCTGTTTCTTCCGAGATTATCGAATCGCTTCAAAATCTGGTTGAGAAAATGAGCTCTGAGGTAAGTGTTATCACGCAAATAAAAAGAGGGGAGAGGGTGAGGATAATAAAGGGTCCTTTAAGAGGGACAATCGGGGAGATGTTGAAGGTTGACAATAGAAAGTATAAATTTGTTGTGAATGTAGGTATTCTTGGGAGGTCTGTCGAGGTTTTGATACCTCCAGAGTATGTTATTAGTATTTAGTGGTTCGGATGAGGGGTGGACATAAGTCTTTATTTTATGGTAGGATAGTTAGTGTAACACCATCCGAGAAAGCCGAAGGCTGTTTAAAATTTGCATATATGAGATTAAAGATAGGAGATGTAAGATATTGTAGGCACAGGGCCTGTCCTGAGCGAAGTCGAAGGATCAGCCCCGAATAAGGTTGCAGCAAAGCGTTAGTTTACAACGGAAGTGTTAGTTACACAACACGCAAGTGCGTTTGTTTACAGCCGAAGGCGTTTATTTACAACGCAGTGTTCTAAAGAAGGGAGTTGTTATGCTTTCAAGACCGCATGGAAATAAACTTGTAAAAAGGATACTTCTCGGAGAAAAGAAAAAAGAGGTTATTGAAAAGAGTGCTGAATATACTAAAATTGCATTGGATGATGAGATGGTAAAAGATGTAAGAAATATAGCGAGGGGTATTTTTAGTCCACTTGAAGGATTTATGAATAAACTTGAGTTGGAAACGGTTGTAGATGAAATGCAACTTCCCTCAGGTGTTGCCTGGACTATTCCGGTTATTCTGGACGTAGAAAAAGCGAAAGCAGATACCATTGAAATTGGTGAGCAGGTTTTGTTGACTGATAAAGCTGGAAATAATATTGCACTTCTTTTTGTTGAGGACAAATACAGATTTGATAAGGAAAAAATTGCAAAGAATGTCTTCGGCACTTCGGACAAAAGCCACCCCGGTGTTAATGAAACATTTCAAAGGAAGGATTGCTTCCTTGGAGGGAAAATTGACCTTATCGATGATTCGAGGGAACCTTTCCCAGAATTTAACCTTGACCCGAGAGAAACAAGGGTGCTCTTTCGTGAGAAAGGTTGGAATACAGTTGTGGCATTTCAAACAAGGAATCCGATACACAGGGCCCACGAATACATTCAGAGATGTGCTCTTGAGGTGGTGGATGGTCTCTTTATAAATCCCTTAATGGGTAGAAAGAAGAAAGGTGATTTTAGGGATGAGATTATCCTTGAAAGTTATAAGAAAATGATGAGTGATTTTTATCCGAAGGGGAGGGTGGTTATGAGTATCCTTCCAACAAGGATGCACTATGCGGGACCAAGAGAGGCAATACACCATGCGATTATGAGGAAGAATTTTGGATGCACCCATTTTGTTGTTGGAAGAGACCATGCGGGTGTGGGAAAATTTTACGGCACCTTTGATGCTCAGAAAATGTTTGACAGGTTTCCTGACCTTGATATTGAACCGTTAAAATTTGAACATTCTTTTTACTGTAAAAAGTGTGTTTCAATTGCCACTGTAAAAACCTGTGGTCATTCGGATGCTGACAGAATCAAACCGAGTGGAACAGTTATAAGAGAAATGATTTCAAAGAAAGAGTTTCCTCCTCCCGAAATAATGAGAGAGGAAATCTCTGAAATTCTGACTTCGTTTGATAACCCATTTGTTGAATAGGAGTGTTTATGGAGCATAAAGGCTTTACATTATGGTTTACTGGACTTTCCGGTTCAGGAAAATCCGCAATTGCAGATGATGTTGCAAAGATTCTTGTTCACAGAAAGATGAAGGTTGAGAGACTTGATGGAGATATCGTAAGGCAGAGTCTTACGAAAGACCTGGGTTTTTCAAAGGAAGACAGGGATAAAAACATAGAAAGGGTTACCTTCGTAGCGAAACTTCTTTCAAGAAATGGTGTAGCAACACTTGTTTCATTTATTTCTCCTTACAGGGAAAAGCGGGATGCGGTAAGGAGTGTAATAGATAATTTTATAGAAGTTTATGCTAAATGTCAGCTTGAGGTTCTCATTGAAAGGGATATCAAAGGGCTTTACAAAAAGGCATTAAATGGAGAGATAGAGAATTTCACAGGGGTTTCCGACCCCTATGAGGAGCCGGAGTATCCTGAAATAGTGGTTGAGACTGATAAGGAATCGCTTGAGGAATCTGTAAGTAAGGTAATCAGATGGCTTGAAACAAATGGGTATGTCCCTCCTGCGTGTGAAGAGGAAGAATTCATTACGGAAATAGAGGAGGAAGAGATCAAGAAAAGGCTCGAAACCCTTGGATACCTTTAGTACTAACAAGGATAAAGGATAAAGGTTAAAGGATAAAGTGTGAAACAACAAAAAGAAACAAAGAAAGGAATATAGGATGAGAGAAAATAAAGAAAAAAGAGGAAAAGAAAAAGTACACCAATAAAATATCACAAGGATAAAGGATGAAGGTTAAAGGATAAAGTGTAAAAAATAAAGAAAGAAAGGGGAGCACAATGAAGAAAAAAGACAAAGTAAAAGATCTTGAGGAGAGAACTTTCAAATTTGCAGTAGATGTTATAAAATTTTTAAGAACAATAAAGTATTCTAAAGAAAATGATGTTGTTAAATATCAACTTGCTAAATCAGCTACTTCAATTGGAGCAAATTATGAAGAAGCCCAGGGAGCTTTTAGTAAAGAAGATTTCAATTATCGAGTAAGTATTTGTTTCAGAGAATCTAAAGAAAGCAACTATTGGCTAAGAATTATAAAAGCGACGAATATGTCAAAGAGTGCAAAATTAAACTATTTAATTCAAGAATCCTTCGAACTTAAAAGCATCTTCGGAAGTATGCAGAAGAAAATTCACTACCGTGAGAATTATTAATAATGTTTTATCGATATTCCACTATCATTTTCTTCTATTCTTTCGGTTGTATTAATTTTAACCTTTATCCTTTAACCTTTATCCTTGATTTTTAGATTCTGTGTTCCCTTT
>SOKM01000355.1 GCA_004375785.1 Candidatus Cloacimonadota bacterium
AGTAGATAAAGGGGCGAAATCCAACACCCTGAACAATTCCCTTAATTTTTATCTCTGTTCTATGCATCATCGTAAATAATAGTATAGCGTATTATAAAAATAATTACAAGTTTTATTGATATAATTAAGGGACTTGATTATATTGAGGGCTATATTCAAATTTCTGCTTCCACGGGAACAGAATAAATAATGAATACAGAAACATAGGTAGGTTAATTTATCCCCCCGAAATAAAGGGTTTGATTTCTACCTTTTCGCTTTTGAGGAGTTCCTTCCTTTGAATTACCTCTTTGCTCCGAAGGTCTATAAAAAAAACAGCTCCAGACCTAATTCCTTCTTTTTCAAAAAAGAGTGAGAGTTCTTTTTCTCCCCTTATGTGGAAATTTTTTCCTTTATATGTAATCTTCACCTTTTGAAAATTCCTCAATCTTTTTTCTGTGTTTTTCACAGAATTCGTAATCGCTCTCAATCTGTGAAAAGATAACATCTTCCTGCCAGTGTGCATTGAAAAGTCTGCATCCCCTATCATCACAGAAAGGTTCTCCGGAGAGATGATAGAAGATTGCCTGGACTGCATAGCCGCAGAGGACATCGTTCATTCTCTCATCTTCATAATCAATAAATCTTCCCTTGAATTCCTCCTTTAATAGATAGGGGTTTGCTCCGAGCCTTTTCTTTACATAAAATTCTTTTGGCTTTGCCGGTGCTTCTACAAGTCCTGTTGTGGATATTAAAGAAGGAAAACCAAAGAGAGAGACCCTCGCATGCCATCGTCTGTCGTTCTCGTCAAAAGTTCCGAATAGTTCATTGGTAAAGACAATATGGCACCAATCAATCCTCTTCTCATCATCAGAAATCATTTCTTGACAAATAGAAACGAGCTTTATCGCATCATAAAAAAGCCCTGATGATTTGACATTTTTAGAACTCAGTCGTCTCTTTTCAAAATCTACCTCTGTTTTTGTCGGCTCAGGATTTAGTATTCTGTTTACAGGGTCAAGCACCCTTATTTTCGCTCTTTTCAGAGCAATTGTCTCAATCTCTTCGTCTTTTAAGAGGTAGAAGCACTTCTCATTTAGAATTTTTACTTCTGGAAACTTTGTTTTTAAGTACTTACCTATTATATCAATGTCAAAAATATCCGACCTTGTCTCATCATATAATTTTATGACTTTCATAACCTTTCGAGGACGAGGCTTCCTGCCTTCTCACCAGAAACAAGCATTGCTCCAAATGTTGGGCCCATTCTCGGTAAACCAAATGTTGTAGATACTGCCATGCCACAGGCGATAAGACCGGGATGCACCTCAGATGTAAATTCCACAATCATATCTTCTGATTGTTCTACCCACATTGCACCGAATCCCTTTGTCTTAATAAGCCCCCGTTCTTCTAATTTCTTTACAACAGAAGCATCATGACCTGTAGCATCTATCACAATCTTTGATTCTATGGCGACGGGATCAACACAGGTTATTTCCCTCGGGAGTGCCTGGATGGGTGTCCAGTTTATGACAACACCACTTACCCTGTTTTTCTCTCTCAATACTATATCGTCAAAAACCGTCATATTTGCAAATTTTACACCTT